>JAZLIS010000001.1:0-5222 GCA_045617505.1 Bacteroidales bacterium
GCCAGCCGTTTTCAGTTTCATCTCTATTTCCTTTTCAACAAGTCTGCTTATATACATTTCTTAATTTTAAATCAACGCAAAATTAGAAAATTCCTATGATTTTCAATGTATAAATCCTTAAAATTTCAAAATTGTTTATGAGCACACTGATTCATCCGCCTGTATAAATGACAGTAACGTGCCCACAAAGTCACTGTCGGCGTTATGTGAAAATCCTTTTGCGTTTTAGAAATTTATTGTAAATTTGCAGTGGATTTCGAATAAGCTGTTTTATGGATGCAATCGTAAAGAGAGATACCTATCTTAACCGTTTGATTATAAGGAAGGATAATGGCCAAATCAAAGCGATAACCGGTCCTCGCAGGTGTGGTAAGTCTTTCATTCTTGACCCTATCTACAGGAACTATCTCCTTGAACAGGGAGTTCCGGAGGACCACATCATCTGCATCACTTTTGATGTGGAGGACGATGAGACGCCACAGGAACTGCTTGACCGCGAGAAACTCAAGGATTACCTATATTCAAGAATCACCGATAAGTCCGAGCCTTACTATGTCTTTCTGGATGAGATTCAGGAAGTGGAAGGATTTGAAAAGATTGTAAACGGTCTCAACAAGCGTCCCAATGTGGACGTTTACATTACCGGCAGCAACTCGAAGTTTCTGTCGAGCGAAATCAATACCATCTTCCGTGGCCGAACCGATGAAGTGAATTTGCAACCATTCACATTCAAAGAATTCTGTCAGGGAAGAACCGAGTCTGAAAACGAGCTTTGGAAAGAATATTACACGTTCGGAGGTCTGCCGGCATTGAGGAAGATGCCGACAAACGAGCAGAAAAACACTTATCTCCAGAAACTGTGGAAGAAAACCTACATAGATGATGTCGTCGAACGTCACAATGTTGAGAACCGTGATGCTCTGGAGGCGATTGCGGATGCACTATGCTCTTCCATCGGCTCCCTTACGAATACGTCACGCATTACTAACACTCTTGAGAGTGTGCGCAAAATCAAAATCTCCGATGACACCGTGGCCAAATATATCAGTTATCTTGAAGACGCCTTTCTTTTCTATGAGGCGAGACGATACAATATCAAAGGCAACAGGTATTATGAGAATATCAAGAAATACTATTCCGTAGATGTGGGTCTAAGAAATGCTCGTCTGAATTACAGGCAGTTGGAACCCACACACCTGATGGAGAATGTCATATATAACGAACTCCTTCATAGGGGGTATGCCGTAGATGTCGGAGTGGTGGAACATAGGGTAATGAAAAACGGGAAATCCGAATACAGACAATATGAGGTGGACTTTATTGCTGCGGACGGCAACAACAAGTACTACATTCAATCTGCCTTTGAGATTTCCGATGACCAAAAGAGGCAACAGGAACTGAATTCACTGCTTCGCATAGATGATTCATTCCAAAAAATTGTTATCGTCAAGGAAGATATTATGCCATACAGGGACAACCACGGCATATATTTTACCGGCTTATTCCAATTCCTTAATAGTGAGAAGTTAATTTAGGTACCAATTCATCCGTCTGGACGATGAATCAATAAAGAAGGCCTCCGATGTCGGAAGCCTTCTCATTAACCTATAACCTTCTTAAAATCTGCCGGGACCGAATCCGCCGCCACTTCCAGGCCCCGTCTGTGAGCCTATTGTTGTTATCTTGTTGGAAAGCGTTACTGTCTGGTACACAGTGTCACCTATCGAGATTGTATATTTTCCTCCCTTGACGAATTTGGAACTGCTCAGAAGTACCCCGGCGCTTTGTGAACCCTGTGGAGATGTTACTGCAAGAATCTTTGTGCCGCTTTCATCCATTACGGCAAGTTCCTGAGTTGTTGATAGGGGACATCCGTTGTAAACGATGGTGTACTGGGTGCTGGCGGATGAAGGCGAATAGACCGTGCCACCGATTCCGATGATTTCCCCTCCGTCAATTGTGAACGTGCTGTTCACTCCGGGATTATCGTTGTCCATAGCAGCTTCCATATTTGCAGCTATGGAAGTGACTTTTCCTCCCACAATCTTGATGTCTCCGTTGGAATCAATACCGTCGTTATGGGTTGAGAGGCAGAAAGTTTCTCCTCCCGTAAACTTCACCAGAGTTGCGGCATTCATTGCATCATCGTTGGCCATTACATCAATCTTTCCGCCGTTTACCGTAAGGGATTTCTTGCTTTCGATGACTTCCGCACAAACGCACAGTTGCTCTACGGTGCCCGAGGCGTACTGGCCAGCGTCCACTGCGACCCTAATTCCGGCCTGTACTATCATTTCTCCCACACCTATCCGCATTACGGCTTTACGGGCGTCCTGGGTTGGGTCTACAATGAATTGTGGGGCTACTACCTCGTCACAGGAGACAAGGAATTCCTGCGGACCCGTCTGATCCCGGCCTACAAGGAAATGGCTCTGTTCTACGAGGATTACGCGTGCGACCGTGGTCCGGACGGCAAGGTCATCTTCTATCCGTCCTTCTCTCCGGAGAACCCGACCCCGAATCCCGGTTATGAGACAGTCACCAGCAGAGACATCAATCCTACCAGGATCAACTCTGTCATGGACATCGCCATCTGCCGCGAGATCCTGACGAACCTGATCGATGGCTGCAAGACCCTGGGCATCGATGAGGATAGCATTCCTCACTGGGAGGCCCAACTCGCATCCCTTCCCACCTATCTCCTGGACTTGGATGGCGGTCTGAAGGAATGGGCCTGGCCTACTATCGAGGAAAACTACAATCACCGCCACGTGTCCCACCATTATGACGTATGGCCAGGCCGCGCTGTCACACCCGAAAAGGATCCCGCACTGACTGAAGCCATCATAATCTCCAACCGCAAGCGCGCCCAGCAGGACGACTCTGCCCATGGCATCATCCACCGTGCCTTTACGGCCATCCGCCTGAAGGATATGGAAGAAGCCGTGCAGAACCTTAGCCAGCTGCTCAACCACGGTTTCGTCCGCCGCACGCTGCAGACCAGCCACTTCCCCTATAGAGGCGTATTCCCGGATCTGACGGGCGCTGTCCCGGCGTTCCTGGTAGAAATGTGCATCTTCAGCGAACCCGGCACGGTGGAATTCCTGCCGGTGATGCCCGCCAACCTGATGCACGGTGCCATTGACGGTGTCTGGCTATATACCTTTGCCAAGCTTAATCATATGGACTGGGACGAGAAGGGCATCCGTGCCTCAATCACCTCCAATCAGGCCCAGACCCTGACGCTTCGCAACCGCCGGGAAGGCTGCCGCATCCTTGTGAATGGCACGGAGCTGGCCAAGGAAGGCGACCATATCCAGTACACGTTCAAAGCAGGTGAGACCGCACAGATTGAAATCATCTTCTGATTGAACCTTCTCCGGGCATAATCCCGGACAGTACCAGATATTACCTGCCTCATTCCAGTAATTCAAGGTAATAGTCCTCCATACTTCACAAAAACAGGCTTCAGGGCCTGTTTTTTGTGGAGCACATTTAGATCGCGCTACAAAGTCATTTGGACTGAACTTTCCGACTTTTGCAATATGTCCTATTCCTGTTGCCGCCACGAGCTTCAAGATACCCGAGCTCTGTCAGCTGACGGAGATAACGCTTGGCCGATGTTTCAGCAAATCCGAACTTGCCGACAATCATCTCTGTCCTGATTTCATCCTTATCGGCCACATAGGCCAGAATATCGGCCAGTTTGTCGGCCAAAGAAGGCTTCATCGACCATTTATCGACCATTTCCTTCTTATAATCCTGTATATTGACCATGTCTGTTGCAACATCCTTAATGAACTGGTCGATATCATGCGTCAGATGATTGCAGTGCAACTGAGTCATGCAGTTGATGAATACATCAATGTCCTCTCCTTCTCTTGAGTCTATCAAAGCCTGAATGTATTCAGCCTTGTCCTCTTTCATAACTTTGATTGGCAGCACATCGTATTCCATCTGCAATAGGTTCATCAGCAGCCGGCAGGTCCGTCCGTTGCCGTCAGCCCAGGGATGTATAGTTACAAGTTCCAAATGCGCCCAGAAGCTCAGTTCATAGACAGCTGCAATATCAGCCGGATTCAGAGCCTTACGACGTTCGTTCAATTCTTTGCAGAATGCCTCCAGTTTTTGTGGCACCATCTGATAATTCATGTATGACTTTCCTCCAATGCCTGCCGTCACATTAAGTTTACGTAATTCGCCCTTTGAAGCATCAAACGAGCCACCGATGGAATTATATACAGACCCGGTTCTAGCCATAGCCTTTGCAGCAAGGGCAATAAGAGACGACACCGTAATTTCCTCATGCCGTTTTATCCAAACACGGCCATAGTCATACGCGGCCTTCAGGTCAAGGTTCATATTCTGCTCTACAATGGTTCGCTTGCTTGAAGTTATACCTTCATCGAAAAGCAACTGAGCTTCGACCTCAGTTACCGTACTACCCTCAATGGCGGTAGAATGAGTAATGATGGAGTAGAGATAGAACTTATCATAGTCTATCTGATCTGATATGCCAAGTTCCTTGTGCTGATTAATCAGACGCAGGAGCATGTCTTTATATTCCTGATTCATGGAGATCAATATTATTCTTGTTTACCAACTTATTACGCAAAACCGATAAATCAGCTTCAACACCATCTTTTGACACCAATGAATCCTTTGGAAGCACATTGTAGTCTTCTCTACCTCTACCTGTTGCGCAACCAACGTCTGCACCACATCCGGCAAGTTGTGCGGTTATTTGATTATCTGTCGGATTTAGAGTGTCCAACAAATCTTTCCTTCTAGTGATTTGAATCTGATAGAATGAAGAGAAAGAGATTACCACTATCTTATACAATACGCACACCGCAGCAACAAGATAAAGCAAAGGAAAGACCCTCGCCCAATCTATATGTAAATTAGCAATAGCACCTAATATCAGCATTCCCAGCACGGCGACTATTGTCAGAGCGGTAACGCAGTATACAACCTTCTCTATTATTTTGAATACCTTTACCATTGTACTAAATATCAAAGTTGTCCTCTTCCATTTCAAACATTGCATTTCCAATTTCTGCCACTATTGACAACTTTTGGTATTGAGTTGCCCACTCTTTCGCTTTTGTTAGACTTCCTCCGGGAAATACTCATAATAAATATCAGCAATTGTATCTGCAAATCCCCAGCCACAAGGAGAAGCCCATTCAACACACTTCTGCAAACGTGGTTTGAATTGC
>JAZLIS010000002.1:0-29462 GCA_045617505.1 Bacteroidales bacterium
CAAGGCCATCCGCATACTAAAGACTGGGAACAGAGCCATCAGCGTGATGAAGTACGGGCTTGAGCACATAGCCAGCGTGCTTCTGAACCCTCTCAGGCCCCAGCCATTCGATATTTTTAAAATTTTGTCATGTGCTTAAAAGGAAATTATTAACAGTGGATTAGAGCGTCGCTACGGCTGCCAGAAATCCTCCTTGCAACCGCTTCTGACGCATATCTGCCGGGAGAGAGTGAAGAGATAGTCGCTCAATCTGTTCAGATAGCGGATAGCGGTGAGGTCATCCTCCTGAAGATCTTCTATCCTGACACAACTGCGTTCTGCCCGACGGCAGACGGCGCGGGCGATATGGCAGAGAGCGCTCGTCTCAGGTCCGCCGGGCAGTACAAATGCGTTCTGAGGGGGCAGGGTGGAGGACATAGTATCGATACGCTCCTCCAAAAATTTCTCTTCTGCTGAGTCCAAGGACTTGAGCCGGCTGCTTTCACCGGGGCAGGCAAGATGGGCGCTTGCGTTCATCAGGTGAACTTCTATTCTGCGCAATTCATCGTCCGTTTCAGGTACGCGGCAACGGAGAAGGCCGATATGGCTTATGAGTTCATCGACGTCGCCGTAGGCTTCAACCCGGCTGCAGGCCTTGCTGACACGGGCCCCACCGACAAGAGAAGTCTCACCGCAATCGCCGGTTCTGGTATAAATCTTCATTATTCTGCAATTTTCCGTCCCTCAGACGGATGATTCTTTGTGCAAATTTAGCAATATCTTCCTCATGTGTGACCAAAATAATAGTATTCCCCTGAGAATGGAGTTCCAGGAAGAGATTCATTATCTCAATTGAGGTGGCGGTGTCCAGATTGCCTGTCGGTTCGTCAGCCAGAATGATGGAGGGGTTGTTGACCAGTGCCCGGGCTATGGCTACCCTCTGGCGCTGACCTCCAGACATTTCTCCCGGCTTATGGTGAAGTCTTTCCCCGAGAGCGACACGTTCCAATGCGGCCACTGCCCTGGCATATCTCTCTTCACGACGGATGCCTGCATAGACCAGCGGCAACTCCACGTTCCTGACTGCGTCGTATCTGGGCAACAGATTGAAGCTCTGGAAGACAAAACCTATCTCCCGGCCCCGCACTGCGGAGAGCTCGTCATCGTTCATTCTTCCCACCTCTCTTCCGTTGAGCAGGTAGGAACCGGATGAAGGGGTGTCGAGGCATCCCAGAATATTCATAAGCGTTGATTTGCCTGAGCCGGACGGTCCCATTATTGCTACGAATTCATTCTGAAAGATTGACACGTTGATTCCGTCCAGTGCGCGGACGATGTTCTCCCCGACCTGATACAACTTTGATACATACCTGACGGCTATGATTTCATTTTCCATACGGCAAAGGAAAACAAAAACAGAATCGGGACAGTGCTTCAATTAACAAAAGTTTTTAGTATCTTGCACTTTCGTGAATTTCTGTAAAAATGGCATACAGGGCATCAGATGAATTTGACAGGGAAGTGACTGCGGAACTTGCGGAGCACTGCAGACGGATTCTGGATCTGCTTGGAGAGGACAGCTCCCGGGAAGGACTGCTGAAAACACCGGAGCGGGTGTCCAAGTCGCTGCAATTCCTCACGAAGGGCTACTCCGAAAACGGGGAGGATATCCTGCGGAGCGCAATGTTCAAGGAAGAGTACAGCCAGATGGTTGTTGTAAAGGACATTGAGATATATTCAATGTGTGAGCACCATCTGCTGCCTTTCTACGGCAAGGCGCACGTGGCTTATATCCCCAACGGGTATATAACCGGACTGAGCAAGATAGCCAGGGTGGTGGAGACCTACGCAAGGAGGCTGCAGGTGCAGGAGAGACTGACGGTTCAGATAAGGGATTGCATACAGAATACATTGAATCCTCTGGGTGTGGCAGTGGTTATTGAGGCGTCCCATATGTGTATGCAGGTGAGGGGGGTTCAGAAGCAGAATTCCGTCACCACGACTTCTGCCTTTACAGGCGCATTCCTGAGTGACATCCGTACGCGCAACGAATTTATAAACCTGATAGGTTCGAAACTTCATTGACAATTCCGATATGAAAATTGTAATAGCTGGGGCCGGAGAAGTGGGTACGCATCTCGCAAAGATGCTTACCGAAGGGTATCACGACATTACCATAATCGATGATGACGAGGAACGTCTCTCCCGAGTGAGCGAGTCGGTGGATGTACTGACGGTCAATGGTGACCCGGGCTCCGT
The DNA here is from genome assembly GCA_045617505.1 of Bacteroidales bacterium. GTDB lineage: Bacteria > Bacteroidota > Bacteroidia > Bacteroidales > UBA932 > Cacconaster. Next base: position 2,239 of record JAZLIS010000002.1, read on the forward strand.
GGAGGTCCTTCGGGCCGCCGGCGTTTCCACTGCCGACCTGTTTGTCTCAGTCATCCCTTCCGATGACCAGAGTATCAATATAGTATGTGCGCTTTTGGCGAAGAGGCTGGGGGCGGGAAAGGTTACGGCCAGAATCAGCAATTCCGAATATCTGCGCAACGAGAACAAGATAATGTTCACTGAGATGGGCGTTGACTTGCTGTTTTATCCCGAAAAGATTGCTGTGGATGAGATTCTGAATCTCCTCAGGAAGTCGGAGATGACGGATTTCATCGATTTCGCCAATGGAAGGCTTCAACTGGTTGTGCTCAGGCTCCCTGAAGGAGCTCCGATAGTGGATAAGACCATTCTGGAAGCTGCATCCGACGGCCCGGCTCTCCGCTACAGGACTGTGGCCATTTCTCGTGAGGGGCGAACGCTCATCCCTCTCAAGGACACAATTTTCAAGGAAGGGGATCTGATTTATGTGACTGCAAGGCGGGATGCTGTCCCCGAGGTGATGGCACTCTCCGGCAAGGAAGGCAACATCGCCGTGAAGAGACTCACCATTGTCGGAGGCGGCAAGATCGGAAGTATGCTGGCAGGCCGTTTCGAGGATACGGCAGACTTTATCAAGCTTATCGAGATTGATAGGGATCGGTGCGACGAACTTGTTCAGAAGCTTGATAAAACTTTGATAATCAATGGGGATGGAAGAAACTCCGACCTGCTGTATGAAGAGGATGTAAAGAACTGCGACGCCTTTGTTGCAGTCACCTCAAGTTCCGAAACCAATATCCTGGCTTGTGTCGCTGCAAAGAATATGGGTATAGGCAGGACAATCGCTCAGGTTGAGAACATAGAATACATCAACCTTGCGGAGGGGATGGGGGTGGATGCCGTCATCAACAAAAAAATCATAACTGCAGGCAGAATCTTCAGGTTCACTCTGAGCAACACAGTCCGTACCGTGAAGGTTCTCAACGGCTCCGATGCCCAGACAATCGAATATATCGTCAAGCCGGGCAGCCAGATAACAAAAGCTCCCATAAAAGAGCTGAACTTCCCCAGAGAGGCGGTCATCGGTGGAGTTATCCGTGGCTCTGAGACCATTATTGCGGACGGCAATACCCTGATACATCCATACGACAGGGTTGTAGTCTTCGCTCTGCCCACAGCTATGAAACAAATCGAGAATCTGTTTGCATAGACTCTGAACGATACGGTCTAGAATTCCGGCGAAACGTTGAATACTCTTTTACGCAATGCGCTGGCAGTTACACCAGTGCATTGTTTTATGCATAAATTCATCTTTCTGGTGGAAGCAAACCCCGCCATATCCGCCACATCGGCCACGGGAGTGTCGCGATGGTCCCGTCCCAGCAGCAGGTCAATCGCGTAACTGGTCCTCATTGCATTGATGAACCTGTTGAAGTTCAGTCCAGTGCTGTTGATTGCACGGGAGACATAACTCCTGTTGGAGGATATTGCCGCAGCGAGGCTTCCCAGAGAGAGGTCCCGGTCCAGATAAAGTTTCTCGGATTCCAAAGTTCTGGAGATGTAGTTTATCAGGGATTCCTTTCTGCCTCTACGAATCATATTCTTCAATGTTTTTGCGTTTGTACTCCTTGCACCATTCGGCCGGAGTATATCCCGTATTGCGGCTGAATGCGCCGTTGAAGGTGGTCATCGAGTTGAAACCGACCCTGTGGGCCAGTTCATGCATCTGGATGTCGGGGTTGAGAGAATAGACGCGGATGGCTTCCTTGATACGGTAATAGTGGACCAGCTGGCAGAAATTCTTTCCCATCCTCGACTTTATGGCCTGTGCAATGTAGTTTTTGTTCGTAAAGAGCCGGTCCGCGACATCCGTAACCCTTATTTCCGGATTCAGGTAGAGTTTCTCCCGTTCCAGAAGTTCGCATATCTTGATCTTGAGTTTTTCCATATCGAACGCCTTCCCGTCGAGAGGGTCATCCTCAAGAAAGGCATCGCTGTCTTCCGCTTCCTGCTGGTCTGCAAGCGGGTACATATATTGCTGCGGCCTTTCCGGCACTTTTATTCTCCTCTTTCTCTTCGCAGAAAGATAACAACAATAGAAATAGACAGCCAGTCCAAGTACGGGGATATATCCCAAAATCAGAAAGATTGTAACCATACGCCTCACTTTTTCGTGAGGACGAATATAAGATAATCATGAGCGGCTGACGAATCACGTCAATAACCGGCCCATAACAGATGTTTTTCTGTAAAATTATTTCTTGATCTGGTCAAACCCCTGTCCGAAGACGCCCATAACCGATGCCTCGGTTATAAATGCGCGAGGATCCACCTCCTTGATCAAGTGGAGGATAAAAGGGGAATCGTGTTTTCTGGCTACAACTACGACGACTTTCTTCTCCTGCTTGGAATACCATCCCATTCCGTTGAGGATGGTGACTCCACGCTTGGCTTCCGTGGAGATGCGATTTGCAATTTCCTCATATTTTTCTGAAAAAATGAATAGCTGGACCGACTGTTTTGTGCCGGAAATGACCGAATCCACTGTAATTGAGAAGATTCCGGTTGTTACATAACCATACACTATTATTGCAATTCTGCTGCCAAGATTGTTGTCGGAGGGAATTATCAGTGATGAACCGATTATGAGCAAATCCAAGAAGAACAGAATCTTTCCGGGAGATACCGAACGGTACTTATTGATAATCAATGCAATGATATCTGTCCCTCCGCTACTGCCACCGACAGAGAAAGTTGTGGCGATGCCCAGACCGGACATTGCTCCTCCGATGATTGCGCACAGCAGCTTTCCGTTCTGCAGTGCAAAATCCTCGATGAAGGACTGATGCACTATCATCGGCATAAATCTCAACAGAAGGGATGTGACAACGATGGCAAAAACGGTTTTCATCCCGAATCCCGACCCTAGAACTCTCCAGGCAATCAGAATCAGGACGACGTTTATCACAAAATAAGAGTAACTGACGTTTATTCCTGTGCAATACTGTATGATGGTGGAGATACCGGTCACACCTCCACCCACCAGCCCGTTGGGGATGATGAATATTGTCCAGGCAAGGGAGTAGAAGACAAGTCCCAGAGTGATGATGGAATATGTCTTGAGGGTATTGAGCAGTTTTTTTGTGTCCATCGTGTCAGCAGACTATGTTGATGATTTTCCCGGGAACCACAATGACCTTCTTCACAGGGGCTCCCTGCAGGTATTTGGCGGTGTTGGCGTCGGCCATGATGGCCTGTTCCACCTCTTCGCGGGAGAGGCTCTTGGAAAGACTTACGGTGAAACGCATCTTCCCGTTGAACTGGACGGGATAGGTAACGCTGTCCTCCGCGGTGTAGGCTTCAACGTATTGGGGGAAAGTGGCGTTGGAGATGCTTTCAGTATGGCCGAGAAGGCTCCAGATTTCTTCAGCGATATGCGGGGCATAAGGACTGACAAGTATGATAAGCGGCTCGAGAATTTCGCGCTTGTCGCAGTGAAGGGAGGCCAGCTCGTTCACGGCAATCATCATTGCGCTCACCGTGGTGTTGAAGGAGAAGGCCTCGATGTCGGATTGGACCTTCGCTATCAGTTTGTGCAGGACCTTCAGCTCGGCTGTCTCCGCCTTGCGGTCACTCACGCAGATGGTGTTGGTCCCGTCGTGGTAGAGCTTCCACAGTTTTCTCAGGAAACGGTGGACGCCGTCGATACCCTTCGTGTCCCAGGGCTTTGCCTGTTCGAGGGGGCCGAGGAACATCTCGTACATACGCAGGGTGTCAGCACCGTAGGTGTCGCAGATATTGTCCGGATTGACCACGTTGAACATCGACTTGCTCATCTTTTCCACTGCATTGCCGCAGATATACTCGCCGTCCTCAAGGATGAATTCCGCATCGGCGAAGTCGGGCATCCATTTCCTGAAGGCCTCCATATCAAGCCTGTCATTGTGGACGATGTTGACATCGACGTGGATTTCAGTGGTGTCATAGTTGTCCTTCAGACCGAGGGAGACAAAGGTGTTGGTGTTTTTCACTCTATAGACAAAATTGCTGCGCCCCTGTATCATACCCTGATTGACGAGTTTCCTGAACGGCTCCTGTTCGCAGACGAAGCCTGTGTCATAGAGGAACTTGTTCCAGAATCTGGAATAAATCAGGTGTCCTGTGGCGTGTTCGGTGCCTCCGATGTAGAGATCCACGCTTCTCCAATATTCGTTGGCCTGCCGGCTTACAAGGCTTTCACCGTTGCCGGGGTCCATATATCTCAGATAGTATGCGCTGCTCCCTGCGAATCCTGGCATTGTGCTCTTTTCCAGCGGATAACCGTTGTATGTCCAGTCTTTTGCGCGCGCAAGGGGCGGCTCTCCCTCTTCAGTGGGCTTGAAGGAACTGATTTCGGGGAGTCGGAGGGGAAGTTCGCTTTCCGGCAGGGGAGTCGGGATACCGTCCTTGTAGTAGATGGGGAAGGGCTCTCCCCAGTAGCGCTGGCGGGAGAAGATTGCGTCGCGCAGGCGGTAGTTTGTCTTGCGTCTGCCGATACCGTTGCTCTCCACATATTCTATTGCGGCGGAAATTGCCTGTTTGACGGTCAGTCCGTTGAGGAATCCGGAATTGCACATAATGCCGTCCTTTGCATCGAAACTCTCTTCCGAAACGTCGCATCCTTCAATCAGGGGCACAATCGGAAGCCCGAATGTCTTTGCGAAAGCATAGTCCCGGCTGTCGTGAGCGGGCACGGCCATAATGGCTCCGGTGCCATAGCCTGAGAGTACATATTCGGAGATCCAGACAGGGACTTTCTTTCCGGTCACGGGGTTTATGCCGTAGGAGCCCGAGAAGACACCAGTCACTTTTCTTGTCTCTGCAATACGCTCTCTTTCTGTTTTTTTCTTTGTGGCCGCAAGATATGCTTCCACCTCTTCCTTCCGTTCGGGGGCAGTCAGTTTTGCGACCCATTCGCTTTCGGGCGCAAGGACCATAAATGTCACTCCGAAGAGAGTGTCGGCACGGGTGGTGAAGATTGTAAGGTTGTATTCGTCATTTCCGTTGATTACGCGGAATTCGATTTCAGCGCCTGTGCTCTTGCCTATCCAATTGCGCTGCATCTCTTTAAGGGAGTCGGACCAGTCCAGATCTTCCAGCCCTTCGAGAAGTCTCTCAGCATAGGCGGAAACGCGCAGCTGCCACTGCTTCATCATCTTCTGCTCCACGGGGAATCCTCCGCGGACGGAGTAGCCGTCCTTCACCTCGTCGTTGGCCAGCACCGTGCCGAGTTTGGGACACCAGTTGACGGCGGTCTTGCCCAGATAGGCGATTCGCCAGTTCATTAGGATGTCTGATTTCTCCTGCTCGCTGAAAGCTTTCCACTGCTCTGCGGTGAATCCCTCTCCACCCTCCTTTTCAAATTTATCAATCAGGCCGGATATTGGCTCTGCCTTTCCTGTTTCAGGGTTGAACCAGTGGTTGAACATCTGGAGAAAGGCCCATTGTGTCCATTTGTAATATGCGGGATCACAAGTTCTCACCTCGCGGGACCAATCGTATGAGAAACCGATTCTGTCCATCTGCTCACGATATCTTGCGATATTCCGGTCCGTCGTTTCGGCGGGGTGCTTTCCTGTCTGGATTGCATATTGCTCCGCGGGTAGGCCGAATGCGTCATATCCCATAGGATGCAGGACATTGAATCCTTTCAGACGTTTGTACCGACTGTAGATGTCACTGGCGATATATCCCAGAGGATGGCCTACGTGAAGTCCGGCTCCTGAAGGATAGGGGAACATATCCAGTACGAAACATTTCGGGCGTGATGGGTCTTCGGTTACTTTGAAAGTGTGGTTCTCAGCCCAATAGGCCTGCCATTTCTTCTCGATGTCTATGAAATTGTAATCCATGCGCTTTGAATTAGGAGAATTCTGTTATGAATAATCCGCAAAGATATACAAAATCGTCAAACAATGCCTATTTCTTGATTCTGATTTTGGGCTTTGAGCTGGTCAGCCTGAATTCGACGGGGACTGTCAGCCGGACTCTGACCTTCTCGCCCTTGATCTGTCCCGCCTGCCACTTCGGAGAGACTCTGATGACTCTGAGGGCCTCCTCGTCAAGTTCTTCGTCGATTCCGCTGACAATCTCGACATTGGACACTTCTCCGCTTCTTTCGACAATGAAACTGACCAGAACCTTGCCCTGTATGCCCGACTCAAGGGCATATCGGGGATACTTCAGGTATTTATAGACCCAGTTCTCGAGGAAATATTTCTCATTGTTGTGGAAAAATTCAGGGCGTTTGTCACATTCACCGGGGGAGTGGACGGTATCGTCCTCCTTGCTTTCCGGCCGGACAACTGTTGAGGGAGCACTGATTTCCGGCAGGGAAGGAACATTCGACATGGATTTCAGGAAATGGTAGATATAATTGCATTCCATCTCCATTGCCTGATAATCAATCAGGTCGGGGGTGTCCTTGACGGTGTGGTACTCTTTTGTCCTACCGTTACTGAAGGAGACGATGGGGATGCCCCTGTCGTAGAAGGGAAGATGGTCCGAGGGGGTGATTTCCTTCGGGGCCTCGGCCGGCACAAGGACGACCGGTTCCTCCGATGTCCTGTCAAGCAGTTCGGTCAGATTGCGGAGCGGCATTTGTGAGAAGATTGAAAAAGGGTTCTCCTTGTCCCCGCTACCCAGCATATTGAGGTTTATCATAGCCTTCACGTCATCGATTTTGGAGAATGCGCGGTTGGCAAAATACCACGACCCTGCCATCCCCCTCTCAGAGGCACCGAAGCCTGCAAAGACAATACTCCTGCCGAACATATATTTATGGGTGTTGACCATTTTTGCCAACTCTATCAGGATGGCGACACCGGAGGCGTTGGCGTTGGCCCCGGGATAGAACTGTGTCACGGATGTCCCGTTGATTGTCACTTGGTTAGTACCGATGTGGTCGAAGTTTGCGCCTATGACTATGAATTCGTCACGGAGGGTGGGGTCGCTTCCTTCGACTATTCCTACGATATTGCAGGATGAAATCTCCCCCTCCTTCTCCTGGACTTTGAAATCCTGCCCACTGATGTCTGTCATCATGACCAGACCGGCTTCCCTGAAACGGTTATAGATATAGGTGGCTGCATCTTTCTCGCCTTGGGAGCCTGCTTTCCTGCCGGCAAGGGCTTCGCTGCACAGATAATCCACGTGAGCCTTGAGAGACGGGGCTACGTCGAAATCCTGTGCCGCCAGAGTGACGGTACAAAGCACGAGGGAAAGTGCAATAAAGAGCTTCTTCAAACTATTTCTTGTAGAAGGGAGTCTTGACAACCACAGCCTTGAGGAACTTCCCCCTCACGTCTATGAAGATCTCGGAACCTGTTTTGTTGAAAGGAACATCCACATATCCCATGCCAATCGCCTTTTTGACGGAAGGACCCATTGTTCCGGAGGTGACGTGGCCGATTTTTGCACCGGACTCGTCGCAGATGTCCATCCCGTGGCGGGCGATGCCTCTATCTGCAAGCTCGAATCCGACAAGTCTGCGGGTTACGCCTTCGGCTTTCTGCTTCTCAAGGAACGCCCGGTCGAGGAAATCGCCCTTGGCATCCGTGAATTTGGTTATCCAGCCGAGTCCGGCCTCTATCGGGGAGGTGGTATCGTCAATGTCGTTGCCATAAAGGCAGAATCCCATCTCCAGACGCAGGGTGTCGCGGGCCCCCAGTCCTATCGGTTTGATTCCGAAAGGTTCGCCCGCTTCGAAAACAGCCTTCCAGAGTTTGTCTCCCTCGCTGTTGGGGACATAGACTTCGCATCCTCCGCTGCCGGTGTAGCCGGTGGTGGAGATGATTGCATTCTTTATTCCGGCAACCTCAATCTGCTTGAAGGTGTAGTACTCCATATCGGTGACGGTCTCACCGCACAGTTTCTGCATAACTTCCATAGCCTTGGGGCCCTGGATTGCCAGTTGGCAGGTCTCATCGGAAGCGTTGACGAGATCCTTCCCTACAGCAAGTCCGAACTCGGACGCATATTTGCAGAGATGAGCCCAGTCTTTCTCTATGTTCGCGGCATTTACAGCCAGAAGGTATTTGGCAGCAGGTTCGAAGCAATAGACGATGAAGTCATCGACGATACCGCCTTTGCCGTTGGGGAAACAGTTGTACTGCGCTTTTCCGGGGCACAGTACGGAGATGTCATTGGATGCCACAAACTGCAGGAACTTCAACGAATTGGGACCGCTGACCCAGATTTCCCCCATATGGGATACGTCGAATACGCCGACCCCTTCGCGGACAGTGGCGTGTTCTTCATTGATGGAGGTATATTGGATGGGCATATTGAACCCGGCGAAGGGAGCCATCTTTGCTCCGAGGGCGATGTGTTTCGCTGTGAAGACTGTATCTTTCATTTCGGAATTATTTGTTGTCATTTTTTATTGTGAGTCCAAATATACGACAAATTCTTAACTTTACACTTGGAATAGCAACAACAATATGACGGAAAAGCATATCTCTATTGACAGTGTCGATCCTGTCGATGTTTTCGGAGTCAACAACAGGAATTTCGACCAGTTCATATCCCATTTTCCCAAGGTGAAGGCGGTGGCGCGGGGTTCGGAAATATATATCGCAGGTGCCGTGAAGGATATGGAGGAGTTCGAAAGCAAGTTCAAGGTCTTGACGGACAAGGCTTCCCGTAAGTCCCCGTTGTCGGAATACGATGTGGAGTCCATTTTCGGCGGCAATGCGGAGGTGGGGCAGGTCGAGATATCCGAGACCAGGGAGAGTATAATCGTATTCAGCACTGAAGGCCGTGCCATCAAGGCCCGTACCGCCAACCAGAAGAGGATGGTCAGCGAATATTATCACAATGATCTGATTTTTGCGCTCGGACCTGCCGGAAGCGGAAAAACATACACTGCCATTGCTCTTGCAGTCAGGGCGCTGAAAAACAGGGAGGTAAAGCGGCTTATTCTGACTAGGCCCGCTGTTGAGGCGGGGGAGAGGCTCGGTTTTCTGCCGGGTGACCTCAAGGACAAGCTGGACCCTTATCTCCAGCCGCTTTATGATGCTCTGGGCGATATGATTCCGGCCAAGAAGCTGCAGTCATTCATGGAGGAAGGCATCATACAGATAGCTCCGTTGGCATATATGAGGGGGCGAACCCTTGACCGGGCCTGCGTGATTCTCGACGAGGCTCAGAACACCTCTTTGGGCCAGTTGAAGATGTTTCTTACCAGAATGGGCAATGATGCCAAATTCATTGTCACCGGTGATGCCACTCAGATAGATCTTCCCAATCGGGGAGATTCGGGGTTGACAAGGTGCATAGAACTTGTCAGAGGAATAAAAGGAATCAGTATCGTGGAGTTCGGCAAGGAGGATATTGTCCGCCATCCTCTTGTTACAAAGATTGTTTCGGCGTTTGAGAAAGTCTGACGCAACGCACTGAGGCTCCTATGCCTTTCTTGAAAGTGGAGGCCATCGGGAAGCCGGTGATGTCGGAATGTTGGTAACGATAGTAGGCCTGCCCGTCATTGCGCGTACCTGAACTCCACCAGAAACCATAGCTGCCGAATCCTTCAAAAGAGGCGTGCCCGGATTGGGTGTATCCGGCGGGGATGGCATTCCAGCCGGTCGTGTTGGTGTGTCCGTTGTCGGGATTATAGGACCACATCTTTTCATTGATGAAGGTGGCATCGGCGGACATCATCTCCGCGGCATCGTCCCAGTCATCGTAGAAGGTCAGGGCTTCATTTCCGCTCAAGGTCCGGCCCAAATCCTCCCAGTCCTCATTGGTGGGGACACTCCATCCGGGTGGGCAGACTCCCTGAGGGCCGCATCCCAGACCTGTGCCATCTTCTCCTCCCGTGGCCTCTTCCCAGGAATAGAACCGCCCGAAGATGGAGTGGGTTACAGGTGATTTCAAATAGGGTACACCTGCTCCGGTGTATGCCAGATTCTGGGAGAACCAGTCGAGTTTTCCGATGGTGACGTAGGAATAACTTTGCCCGTCCCTGTCATCGAAAATGACACCGTCACCGGGGGCCGTGCCCTGAAACGAACCGGATGCCGAAGTGTCGATAGATGTTACGGTTGTGGATGCATAGGACTCGTAAAATCCTTTATATTTTGCGGTGACGGAGACTGTAAACGACTTGGTGGAATCGGGGAACTGAAGGGTGACCATCTTTCCTTTAAGGGAGTCGGTGTACATTATCGGCACATACCACAGGTAATCGGGATTTTCAGGGACCTGTATCCCTCCTGTGCTCAGAGTCAGATACTCTCCATAAGCCACGTATGCGGGACATTCCAACTGCACGCTTCCGTCCATCAGATATGTCGTGGCTTCCTCCTCCTTGCTGCAGGAGAAAAGAATCAGTGCAGCGGAGAGTGCCGCCAGAGACAAACGTATGAGGTTCCGTGACTTTTCCATTTTCATAGGGATTACGTCTTGCAAAGATGCTAATTTTTCGCTTTTTTTGCAAAAACAGAACCAAATTATCTCATTGATGTCAATCCGAACCTTTTTTTCTGTTCCTGCCGTTGCCGCTGCGCTGCTTCTCCTTTCCGGGTGCAGTTCCGACAATTACGTGAGAATCGAGGGTTTCGCCCAAGGAGGCACCTATCACGTTATCTGCAATTTGCCGCGCGGGCTTTCCCGAAGTGAGGCATCGGAGTTGATTGATGAAACCCTAGAGGAAATCGACCGGTCTCTGAGCGGCTATAACAAGGGGTCCCTTCTTTCCCGCCTGAATGCAGGGGAAGATTTGCCTTTGGATACACTCTTTATAAACTGCTTCCTCCGCTCGAAAGAGGTCTGGCGTATGAGCGAAGGGGCTTTCGACCCTTCGGCGGCTCCGCTCTTCGACCTGTGGGGATTCGGCTTTCAGGAGAAAGGAGCTGTCAGCCAGGCGGCCATAGACTCTCTCCTTGGGTTTGTGGGGATGGGCTCTTTCTCTCTTGAGGAACGCGCCGACGGTGTCCACCTTCATCGGACGTATTCTCGCTCCAAGCTGAATTTCAATGCTATAGCGCAAGGATATTCCTGTGATGTGGTGGCTTCGAGACTGAGGAAAGCCGGTTGCCGCGACTATCTTGTAGAGGTGGGGCGGGAGATTGTCTGCAGGGGAAGGAGCTCCCGGGGCGGCAAGTGGAAAATCGGAATTGACAAACCCTTCGACGGAAATTTCAACGAGGGGGAGAATCTTCAGGAGATTTTGGAAGTTACTGACTGCGGAATCGTGACCTCCGGCAACTACCGTAAATTCTACATCGAGAACGGTCAGAAATTCGCACATACGATTGACCCCCGTACAGGATGGCCTGTGAAACATAATCTTCTGAGCGCTACGGTTATAGCGCCTGATGCAACAGCGGCTGACGCTCTGGCTACCTGGGCGATGGTCGTTGGTGTGGAAGATGCTGTGCGCTTCCTTGATACGATTCCCGATACGGGAGGCTACCTGATTTACAGCGAGGGAGAGGAGATGAAAGTCTCCCGGGTTGAGGTCCGGTGAGAGATTTCTATTTGAAGGGAGTCCTTTCCGGTGAATTGAGCAGTCGTGCAGCCTTCACGTGGTTGAAATTCACACTTCCGGTGATGAATTCCGGGATGTTGTAGGAGAGGAAAAGCTCCGAATAGAAACGGGCGGGGTCTTTCTGTGGCAGCATAAAAGGCTTCCCCACTTTTCCTTCGGAGTCAATATGCGCGAAATAGGGGCGTGTGAAAAGTCCGTCATCCCGTCTGCTTGAGAAGACGAACCATCTGGAGGTGCTGCTCCAGTTGTGGTAACTCTCCGTGTCGGGGCTGTTTACCTCATCCAGTCTGCGTGATTTACCGGATGCAGTGTCGTAAAGCCATAGGTCGGCTTCGTGGTGCCATATTGAGAACTGCCCGTAGTCGGAGAGGGTATATATCACGTATCTCCCGTCGAATGAGGGTCTTGGGAAAGATATGCTATGCCCCTCGGAGGCTGCCGCCACCAGGACTTTGACAGAATCTCCGATTGCCCCTGTCCCGGGGTCGAAATCCACGGCACACAGGTCGTATCTTACCTCTTTCAGGCTGTCCGGGATGGCTTTTGCGGCAGCCCTGCAGAAATAGAGAGTCTTTCCGTCCGGTGAGAAGGCGGGAAATGTCTCCCAGAATTCCTCGCGGCAGACGGCCCTGTTGTCAATCAGGCAGCCCGATGCGGTGTCATAGACCAGCATATCTGACGAAAGGTCGAAAACCTCTATCAACTTGTCCGGGAGAGTGTGGAAAACCTGCCTGGTGTTGTTGGTGGAGTATGCGATGAATCGTCCTCCGGGATGCCAGTAGGGATAGACGCACAGGCCGGCGGTATGGTCTGTCTTCGTGTCATAGGCATCCATATCTCCATTGAGGCGGAGAAGCGTTGCGCCGTGGTCTCCACGGACGTGCAGGCTCATATCGGAGGGGGCGCATCTGTTGAAGGAGTGGCAGTTGATGCATCCCTCCACGTCCGTATTTTCAATAAGGGCGGTCTGTCTGTATGACGAGAGTTCTCTCTGGTAGATTCCCATCTTGCTGTATAGTTCGTATCCCGGCTCTATCAATCTGTAAGTCAGTCCGTAATCTATCTCATCCCGGCTTACGTGCAGAGCCCAGCCTGTGTCGGGGACGGAGCATCTGACCTCAATGTCTCCTCCGGCGCAGTTTTGAAGCAGTTTCCTCCATTCCTTCTCTTTCCATCGTATTTCGCGGCCCTTGAATGAGATGCTTATCCCGTTTCCGGTAAAGGTTGTCACGGCATTTTCTGATTCGGGGGAGGTCAGATCGAAGTTGAGAGGTGCTATGTTCACGGGGACGGTGACGCCCGTATAATCGGGATAGATGGGGCATCCGGTGGAATAAAGGGATGCGGCGGCATCTCCCGAATTCCGGCTGCAGGCGGTCAGAATCAGGATGATGGCTGCCGTCAGAGTGCATTGGATTCTTTTCATATCACTGCCTGTAGATTGCATAGTACCAATAGGTATCTCCATAGTTTGCGGAGATGTATTTGCCGGTTTGTCTTGACTGCAGGGCCTTGATGAAGGCTTTGAACCTTTCCGTGACAGCAGCGGGGACAAAGTCGGGAGCGTTCTCAAGAGGTATCTGCCGGTCAAGCATATACAGAAGGTAAGCCTGCCGGTATGTCTCCGGCACCGGGTTGAATTCGGCGGGATTGAAGTGGGCTGCAAAGCCTTCGAGATTGCGGTCGAGAAGATACCAGGAGAGGAGATACTCCTTCGTGGAGCGGTTGCCCGGCTGTTCGGTCACGATGTCCAGCAGCACCGAATCAACGGCCGTGTCCTTGAACCAGTTGTCCTTTTCGTGGCATCGGGTCTTTCTTAGCGTTCCATAGAGAGGATGAGTTGCGATAGCGCTCTCATCTCCGAGGAGAGTGGATGTCTCGCGGGCCCAATTCCTGTAGAAAAGAGTGTGGGAGAGTGCGTTGAGGTATTTGGCCGCCACTGCGTAATCCCCGTTCACCAGATTTGTCTCGGCAAGTCGTCTGTAGCATCTTCCGCTTTTCTGGAAATCGGGGATGGCCTCCTGCGCTTCGAAGGTGAAATGCTGGGCGGCATTGACAAGTCCCAGATGCCAGAAAATTTCTGCGGTGGAAAGGGGTGTGGTGAATACTCTTGAGAAGGGAGGGAAGAGGCCTGCGGTGCCGTTCTGGTAGAACTTGAACATATCTTCAGGCATCCGGCCGGTCTGCGAGAGGGCAAGATTGAGGGTGCTTACGGAAAGAGGCCTGTCAGGTTGCCTTGAATGTGCCCGCCCGATAATCTCTTCCCAGGATTGATTGCGGGAGAGGTTATCGTATGCCATCATCTCCTCTTTCTTGAAATCGGCGTTTTTGCCGACTGTTTTCACGGATATTGCAACCACTGCAATCAGGCAGATGGTTCGGAATGCCAGTTCCGTTTTTTTCTTCCTGAAGTGTATGTCAGGAAGATGGCAGAGGATTGCGGTAAGGCCGACTGCTATCCATAAAACCCAGGGGGTGACGGTGATATATCTGGAATAATGAACCCCGAAGGATAGGGCACGGAGGCTCTGATGAAGCAGGAAGGAGGATACAAAAGGCATTCCTACGGCAAGAATGACGGAAGCGGCGGCTGCTGCCGGATGAATTTTCCTCGCACTGAGAATAGGGAAGAGGATTGCCACAGGACCGCAGATCCAGTAGAGAAGGGGGGTGCAGAAGAGTACCGCCGCTCCTCTTAGCCTGCGGCTGTGCGGTTTTCTTACGGGAATTGCCGCCGCCAGCGTGAAAACCACCGCAACCAACGCTCCTGTAAGGGCTCTTTCGTCCGTCAGGAACACTGTAAAGGCTGTAGCGGGCAGAATCAGCAGGATTCGGGAAATGGCGGATTTGCCGTATGCGACGGTGCAACATACAATATATATTGTCGCAATGAGGGCTGCCGTTATGATGGCCCCAGCCCAACCGGAAATGAAGAATTGCGTAAGAAACCGTCCTGTCCAGTCCGCCAATCCTCCCGGAATCGCAATCGTGGAGAGAAAATATCCGGATGTGAATTCAAAGAGCTGGAACTGCTCCTGATGGCAGATGTGGAAAGGGTAGGCGATGCCGAAAAAAGCGGAAACTGCGATGAAAAGCACCGCCGGAATCACTAATCTGAGATATCTGTCCGCCTTGACCATTGTCTTAATGTTCGGCAAAGATAGTAAGAATCTATTTTTCAAAAAAGCTGCTTTTTTTTGAAAGAATTTTGTAAATTTGCAAACTTATGCTTGGAAATATGAGAACAATATCGAGAATTGCCACCCTTGTGTGTGCGATGTTTTTTTTAACCGGGGCTGCCGGCGCGCAGGCTCCGATGCTTATCCATTCCCACAATGACTACGACCGGACCGTTCCCTTTTATCAGGCATACGCCCAGGGCGTTGCCTCCGTCGAAAGCGATCTCTACTATATTGACGGGAAGTTGCTTGTGGCTCACAACAAGGAGGACGTCAAGCCCGAAAGGAGTTTCGAGGCCCTTTATGTCGAACCTGCGGTTAAAATGTTCCGTCAGAACAACGGGCATCCCTACAAGGATCCGTCCAAGCCTCTCCAGATACTCATTGACATAAAGGAGGGGACCGAGCCTACGATGTCAGCCATCGTGGCCTCCCTCGAAAAATACCCCGACGTGTTTGCGACACAGGGGGTGAGGGTTGTCATAACCGGCAACAGGCCCGCTCCAGCGGACTTCTCAAAGTATCCATCCTGGGTTATGTACGACGGTGACGTCAAACTGACATACACCGAAGAGCAACTCAAGCAGATAGCGCTTTTCAGCCCCTGTTTCTCGGATTATGTCCACTGGAACGGCAAAGGCGCTCCTGTCAAGGAACAGGAGGATAAATTGATGGAAGTTATAGGAAAAGTCCACGATATGGGCAAGCCTATTCGCTTTTGGGGTGCTCCCGAGACACTCACGGCATATTATACCTTCTATAATTACGGGATTGATTATTTCAATACGGACAATCCGGAGGAGTGTGCGATGTTCTTCTCCCGCTGGGGCGACAAGAACTTCCAGATAGGGGTGAAAAGTCTGACTCAGGACGCTGTCTCCACCACCACCAAACTGGACAAGGCAACCCGTGGGTTTGCCGGCTTCCAGCACTCCAAACTGCAGCTCAGCAAGGGCATCGATGTCTATACTCCAACTTACCGTAGCGACAATGCTGACAGGAAAATCAAGAACGTGATTTTCCTTATCGGTGACGGTATGGGACTCAATCAGATTTTTGCGGGAGATTATGCCAACCGTGGTCTGACGATGTTCAATATGAAATACGTTGGCTTCCAGCACAACAATGCTCTTGACCAGTTCACAACCGACTCTGCGGCTGCGGGCAGCGCACTTGCAACTGGTGAGAAGAACGCCAACAGGCATATCTCTTCTTCCGTTGACGGCAAGGAGTATCCTTCTCTTACCGACTGGTTTGCGGAAAAGGGCAAGGCTACGGGTATCCTGACACTCGGTGACGTTGCGGATGCCACTCCTGCTGCTTTCTTCGGGCATAACACCGAAAGGGATGAGTCGGATGACCTGACTGCGGACATTTTGAAGTCAAAGGTTGACATAATCTGCGGCAGTGGTCGCAAGGATTTCACCCGCAGAAATGACGGCAGGAACCTGATGAAGGAATTGAAGGACAAAGGTTTCAGTATCATAGACGACTACACCGGAATCGATTCGCAGAAGGGAAGGGTCATTTGTCTTGACGAGCGTCTTGATGAGGCAACCAATGAGAAGAACATAAACACTCTTGCTGAGGCGACGAGACGGACGATAAACAGCCTGCAGAAAATGAACAAGGACGGCTTCTTCCTTATGGTGGAAGGTGCCAAGATAGACTATGCCGGACACTCTATGTGCCTCCCTGCATCTGTTCTGGAAACTTTCAGTTTCGACCTTGCGATTGCCGAGGCCCTCAAGTTTGCGGATGAGGACGGGCAGACGCTGGTTGTTGTATCTGCCGACCACGAGACAGGCGGGCTTGTGCTTCTTGACGGTAACAGGGAGACAGGCCGCATAATGGGACTCTATTTCAGCAATGACCATACACCTGCGATTCTTCCCGTATTCGCCTACGGGCCTCACTCCGCGGAATTTCTCGGCTCTTACGAGAACAGCGATATCCCTCGTAAAATCAAAGAATTGATGAAGTAGTACATATTACCGGAGAAATATGAAAAGATTGTTGATATTCAGCCTTTTGCTGGCCACGTCGGTCTTGGCCCATTCACAGGACCTTAAATCCGGCCCCTATGACCTTCCGTACAAGAACACTTACGTGAAGAACGTGTTTGTGGCGGAGAATGAATTCAGGACCAAGACTCCTGTCAAGACGGTCCCCGGCACTTTCGAGCAGGCCAGGAAAATACTTCCTTCTCCTGTATGGAAAGGACACGAGAAGGAGATTGAAATGTACTGGCACGCCTGGCAGATTGCCATCGGCAACATCTGTCAGCCCAAGGACGGCTCAGGGTTCGTATCATCATATCTTGACGTGGCATACAACGGCAACATCTTTATGTGGGACACTGCATTCATGATGATGTTCGCCCGTTACGGATACCGGTTCTTCCCGTTCCAGAACTCCCTCGACAACTTCTATGCGAAGCAGCATCCCGACGGATTCATCTGCAGGGAGATAAGGGCCGACGGTTCCGACTGTTTCGAGAGATATGACCCCACCTCCACCGGACCGAATCTTCTGCCCTGGGTGGAACTGGCCTATTTTAAGCAGTTCGGTGACATCGACCGTCTCCACGCAATTTTCCCCGCGCTCTGCGCCTATGCCAAATGGTGGAAACTCAACCGCACCTGGCCCAACGGGACCTACTGGACCAGCGGATGGGGGACCGGTATGGACAATATGCCCCGCGTGAAACCGGAATACAACCCGATATACTCCCACGGACACATGGAGTGGCTTGACGCCAACCTTCAGCAATATCTCGTCGATTATTCCCTTCTCCAGATAGGTTTTTACATCGAACGCTGGCAGGAAATCGAGGATATGGAGGATGAAATGAAATTCCTCAAGGACCACGTCGGCGGCAAGATGTGGAGCGACGAGGACAATTTCCTGCACGACCGCTATGCTGACGGCTCCCTCTGCGACACAAAGGGAATCAGCGCTTTCTGGGCCCTTCAGACAGACGTTCTCGACAAGGAGAAACTGGACAAACTGGTTGCTCACCTTGAAAACGACGTTGAATTTGACAGAACCCACAGAGTTCCCTCCCTCTCCGCCGACCATCCCAAATACAACGCCGCCGGAAGATACTGGCAGGGTGGTGTATGGCCCGGAGCCAACTATATGGTAATCGACGGACTGTGGCGTCAGGGCTATCACAAGCTTTGCCGCGAAGTTGCCCGCAACCACTATGACTGTGTGTTCAACGTATGGAAGGATACAGGTACATTCTGGGAATATTATTCTCCCGAGACAAAGGAGCCCGGCTTTATGGCCCGCAAGGACTTTGTGGGCTGGACGGGACTTCCGCCCATCGCAGTTTTCATCGAATATGTCCTGGGCATCAAGTCCGACTATTCCGAGAAGACTGTGGAGTGGGACGTCACCAATCTTGAGGAGCACGGCATCGACAGATATCCTTTTGGACCCGATGCCTCGATCTCCCTCAAGGTGGCTGCGCGCAAGAGCGCCGAAGAGATACCTATTATTAATATAGAGACCTCGGAGCCCTTCAAACTCGTCGTCCTCTGGGGCAACGGGAAGAGCAGTACGGTTCAGGTCGAAAAGAGCGGAAAGGTTCAGTTATGATTATCGCAATAGATTTGGGCGGGACCAAGATAAGGGCCGGCCTTGTTGACGGTTCGTCCGTACACGACATTATACAGATACCCTGCAATGCCTCCGGCAGTGAGCAGGATGTTTTGGAGCAGCTTTACGACCTGATAGACAGACTCATCTCTCCCGAGGTGACGGCGATAGGCGTGGGTGTACCCTCGGTGGTCGATGCCGCTCGGGGTATCATCTATGACGTGGTGGCGATTCCTTCCTGGAAGGAGGTCCACCTCAAGGAGATTCTTCAGGCCCGCTACGGCATCCCGGTAAGTGTGGACAACGACTGCAACTGCTTCGCGCTCGGTGTTGCCCGTTATGGTGAGGCCAGAGGTTATGAAGATGCTGTCTGTGTCACACTTGGGACTGGAGTGGGCTCAGGCATCATAATCGGAGGGAAACTCTACCGTGGTGTCAATACCGGGGCAGGTGAAATCGGCTGCGCTCCATATCTGGACAAGGATTATGAATATTATTGCAGCAGCCGTTTTTTCGAAGGCAAGGGAACGACGGGCAAGGATGTGGCGGAGGCTGCAGCAACGGGAGATGCGGATGCGCTTGCACTGATGTCGGAATTCGGGCATCACGTGGGCAAACTGGTCGAACTGATACTCTTCGCGTATGACCCACAGGCCATCGTGTTCGGAGGAAGCATTGCCAATGCGTTCGACTTTTTCAGCAAATCGATGTATGACGGACTGTCCGGATTCCCCTATTCCAAGTCTGTGGCCGGCTTGAAAATTCACCGCTGCCAGACCGATCATATCGGACTTTTCGGTGCCGCCGCGATATGTGAATGATGCAATGTGTGCAAAATGAAATAATCAAATATCTTTTTACTAAAACTTTATAATATGAAACAAAAACTGTTTGCTTTACTCGCAACTGTGCTCGTTTTCGCCGCAGGCGTAAACGCGCAGAACGTAAAAGTTTCGGGTACAGTCAGCGACAATGCGGGTCCGGTCATCGGAGCCAGCATTCTGGTGAAGGGCACCTCGGAGGGCACCATCACCGACGTTGACGGAAAGTACTCAATTTCAGTTCCGACGAACGCAACGCTCGTCGTCTCCTTCATCGGTTATCAGACCGAGGAGATTGCAGTGGGCGGACGTTCAGTGGTGAACGTAACTTTGAAGGAAGACTCCGAACTCCTCGCTGAGTCTGTAGTCCTCGGTTATGGTGTTGCCACCAAGAAGAAGGACCTTTCCGCCGCAGTCGGTGTTGTTGCAGACCCTCAGGCTCTTGCAGCACACCCGGTGACATCCACGGAGTCGATGCTTCAGGGACAGATTCCCGGTGTTACCATTACGGCTCAGGGCGGAGATCCTACCAGCACACCCTCAATGGTGATTCGTGGTCAGGGTTCCAAGAAAGGAGACTCAGTTCTCTGGGTAGTCGACGGAATCCCCGGAGCTCCCATCAACTCACTTTCTGACATCGAAAGTATCGTAGTCCTCAAGGATGCCGCTTCAGCAGCTATCTACGGTGCGCAGTCAGGAGCAGGTGGAGTTATCCTCGTAACCACAAAGAAAGGTACAAAGGGTGTCTCCGTAAGTTATGACGGCCTCGTCGGTGTTCGTCAGGCATCCAATGTCCTCCAGCCTCTCAACGCGGAGCAGCAACTTGAAATCACAAAGCTTGCATACCAGAATGCAGGTTTGGCTTTGCCCGATGGATGGGATGTATCAAAGAACCCCTATATCGGCACAACCCGTACCAACTGGATGGACGAGATATTCCGTACTGCGTTATATCATCGTCACAACTTGACTTTTAATGCAGGAACAGAAAAGGCAAAGAACCGTATCAGTCTTGCATTCGAAGACAATCAGGGTGTGCTGGTAGGTACGTACAAAAAGAAAGTGGGCGTCAACTACCGTGGCGAAATGCAGGTCAACAAGTATTTCAAGTTTACTGCTGACCTTAACTGGAGCACCTCTGACGGACGTGGCGCCAATACTGATGCCGGTACCGACGGAGTCATCGTGAATGCTCTCCAGATGCCTTCAAGTGCAGACAAATACTATTATACCGGAACAGGCTTCGGCGGTACCACCACTGAGGACCCGGAGTACATTGCCAAATACGGCAGTTTCTCAGGAATTCACGGTATTGTTGTCAATCCTCTGCGTCAGCTGCTGGCCGACAATATCTATGACGGCAACAGCAAACTGTTCACCACCGCCGGTATCGAAATCGGCAACATTGTGAAAGGTCTCAAGTTCAACAGCCGTTTCACATACTACACAAACCAGCAGCACTACAAGAGATTCACTCCCAAGCGTACGGAGTGCGGCAGCCCCAACCCCATCAATGAACTTTATGAGTCTTCATACAAGGACAACGGGTGGAAGACCGAGAACACTCTCACTTACGACCGCACTTTCGGTAAGCATACTGTAGGAGCTCTCCTTGCTGCAACCGCGGACAGTTACAACTCAAGGGGCAACAGCATCAGCAGAAAGTATTTCGAAGATGAGTCAGAGAACCTCCAGTATCT
This sequence comes from Bacteroidales bacterium, assembly GCA_045617505.1. GTDB lineage: Bacteria > Bacteroidota > Bacteroidia > Bacteroidales > UBA932 > Cacconaster. The sequence goes on from JAZLIS010000002.1 coordinate 23,054, forward strand.
CAAGTACTCCAACTCCACTCCTGAGGTGGATGACTGGTACACCGGTGACGATGCAAACGTGGCTTTCATAGGCCGTATTTCGTATAGTTATGATGACCGTTATTTCGTGACCGGATCGTTCCGTCGTGATATGGCAGGCCGTCTTCCCAAAGAGCATAACGGTGGAAATTTCCCCGCTGTGACAGGTGCCTGGAAGATTTCAAGTGAACCTTTCTTCCCCAAAAATGCCGCGGTCTCATTCCTCAAGCTCCGTGCATCCTGGGGCCGTATCGGTAATCTCGGCTCAGTTCCCATGAACTACAAGTCCTCTACTCTCAACAGTGGAACGGATGGCAAGATTGCAATCTATGGTACGGAAACAATGATGCCGGTTGGAGCATATATATGGAATGGCAAGGCTCTGAACCCCACCCTTACCTGGGAAACGTCAGAGCAGCTGGACTTCGGTCTTGATGCCGGATTCTTCAACGACCGTCTCAATCTAGGCGTTGACTTCTACAACAAACGCACCTACAATCTTATCCAGGAGCAGAAGATGAACTGGCCTCACTCAATCGGAGTGAGCGCGATGACCATCAACCTCGGTGAGATTCAGAACAGGGGTATTGAACTCTCTCTCGGATGGTCGGACAATGTGGGTGATTTCTCATACTACATCAACGGCAATGCCGCGTACAACAAGAACAAGGTCCTCAACATCGGTGTCACTGATGCAGATGGCAATGCGGCTGTATGGGAGGATTCATTCCAGTATCGTGATGTCCGCTTCTACAACCGTACAGAAGAGGGCGGCGAACTCAATCAGATTTATATCGTCAAGTGTCTCGGTCTTTTCCAGAGCGATGCTGAGGCTGCGGCATACGTTGACAAGAATGGCAACCGTATCCAGCCGAACGCTGTAGGCGGTGACCTCAAGTTCGAAGATTTCAACGGCGATGGCAAGATTGATGCTGGTGACCGCCAGCTCTTTGGAAGTTCAGTTCCTGACTTGACCTATGCCTTTAATCTTGGCTTCACTTGGAAGAATTTGTCATTCAGTGCAATGCTTCAGGGCGTCGCCGGGGCTCAGGCTCTCCAGCTTGGCAAGATGGCTTATGCCAGTATGTCAAGCAAGGTCCACAACCGCTCGGTTGACATCTATAATTCCTGGTCATTTGACAAGAGTTCAAATATTCCCCGCATCAGCGCTCTTGACAACAACAGCAACTTTATGACAGGTTCCAGCTGGTATCTTGAAGACGCTTCATATCTCCGTATCAAGAATGTGTCACTTTCGTATGACCTTACCAGTGCGATACGCAAGGCTCATCATTTTGGAGAGCGAAACAGTTCTCTGCTCGTCTATTTTTCAGGAGAGAACCTCTTTACGTTCACCAAGTACACAGGTATGGACCCTGAGTGCGGACAGAACGACTTCCTGAGATATCCTATTTCAAGAGTATTCTCATTCGGTATAAAACTTACATACTAAAGGAATTGATATGAAAAAGATAACAATAATTGCTATCGCAATACTCACTTTGTTCAGCGTGACAGGATGTACGGATTTCCTTGATGTCAAACCTCAGGGACTGTACACCACTGATACATATTTCCAGAATGACCAGCAGGCCATCGATGCCGTGGATCGCCTCTACTTTTATCTTGGTGACGAATATCTCTGCTCTCAGGATATACACTGGGATGAATGTATTACCAACCAGCTTGTAGGAGTACGTTCCGGTGACTGCTCCGGTTGGTTCAACCACTTCAACCTTGAGTTCTCGGGAGACCGCTGTACTCTTCCCGATTACTTCAATCTTACGTACGAGTATATCGCAGCTTCCAACTGGGTTGTGTCACAACTCCTGAAAAAGCAGGAAACGACTAAACTCACTGCTATTGAGGAGAGAAGTCTGGGTGAGGCTTACTTTATGAGAGGCTTCTGGCACTATCTGGCGGCTCTCCGTTACGGTGCTCCCGAATTGGGTGTCCCTTTCATCAAGTACGAATCAATCGAAGGTGAATATGATTACTCAATTCCTCCTCAGCAGGCTACTGTAATGGATAACTATTCACTTATGATTGAAGATTTCAGTGCGGCTGAAAGTCTCCTTCCTTCAGTCAAGGAATATGATTCCAGCAATCGTGGGCGCGCCTGCAAGGAATCGGCAATTGCAATGATGAGCCGTATATACACTTACTGGGCAACATTTGATGGCAGCAAGTGGCAGGAGGTCATCAACAGCGTGAACAAGCTTGAGGGTATGGGTAGAAAACTTACCGACACATACGAGGAGCTCTTTACCGAAGAACCTTCGGAATTCTTTTCCGATGAATACTGCTGGGGATATGCCTGCACCGGATATGGAAATGGTGGAGGTATCTGGTTCGAGGAAGTCTGCATAGCATCCGATATGCTCGGATACTTCGACGGTTGGGGTGAGTTCAATGCATCAGCAGACCTCTACGAGGCTATGCTTGCTGACGGTGAGGGTAATGACCGTCTCAAACGGTCAATCCTTACTGTAGGTGAAACAGCGGATTTCGGAGATGAAAGTTGCGTGGTTATGCCTCAATACGGCGACCAGAGCACCACAGGATTCTTCATCAACAAGTGGACCAATTCCTTCAAACACTCGGGCGCGATGGGCCAGTATTACACTGACTGCCGCATCAATATGATGTACCACTTTGTCCGTTTTGCAGACTGTCTGCTTTACAGGGCGGAAGCCTACCTCAATCAAGGTAATCCGGGGAATGCTCTCAAGGACATCAATGCGGTGCGAAATCGTTCCGGGCTTGCAGACTGGAGCGGAGACGCTTGGGAAGGACTCTATCACGAGCGTTTCTGCGAATTGGCATTCGAGGGAGGAAGCTGGTTCCACGAGATTAAGCGTTGGGCCCGTTCGGAGTATGCCAAGGTTTCACCTGTTATAAACAACTTGGCAATCACAGAGCTTGAAGGACATCCCAAAGCGTGGATATACACTCTGAATGCAGATGGAGTTTATGAACACACTTCCACGGAGCCGTTCGTCCTGTATCAGTCAGATTCCAAGAAATGGGCTGACTACAAGTTCTCTATGCCTTATCCTACCACAGAGGTCACCAACTCAAACGGGGCTCTCAAACAGATTTCACAGTATCAGTAGAATCCCGCTTATTGTAATGAACAGGGGCGGAATGGGTAACCATTCCGCTCTTTTTTTTATATTTGCGTCAGCATATTTTTGTTGCAATGATCAAACATACCGGTGCAACCGTTTCGAGAATTCTGGGAGGCTCTTTGCTTGTAATCTGGACCATTGCCTGCTTCTGGTTTTTCCAAAGCCGGTTCAGGTATCATCTGTTCTTCATTGAACAGAACCAACTCTTTATTGGGACCCCTGACTGTCTTGCCGCCTATTTCACAAAACCCGCATGGCTTGCATGTATGGCGGGAGACTGGGCTCAGCAGTTCTTCCATTTCAATTACGGCGGCCCGCTGACGCTGTCAATTTCGATGATGCTCTTCGGAGTGATTGCATTTCTGTCGTTCAGGGAGTGTATCCCTTCAAAGTGCGGTGTTTTTTTCAGAACCGTGTGCCCGGGCATAATAACACTGGCCCTTATGACAGTTGAAGCCCGGCTCTTCTTTTATGAGAACGCAAGGCTCTCCACGCTTTATTCTCTTTTCGGGGGCGTGGCGTTCTGGTATCTGTTACACAGGATGAGCTCTCTGTTGAACCGGAAAGGATGGGCGGGGTCTGCAATACAAGTGGTGCTGTGCGTTCTGACCGCCGCATTATGTTATTTCCTCTTCGGATACGGAGCCTTTGCATTTTTAATCCTTGAATTGCTTTCCTGCCTTCTGGACAGACGCATTCCCACGGCTGCTGTACTGGCGATTGTGCTTGCGTTCTGCTTTTCAGGCCGCATCTGCACTCTATACCGTATGGATAGGGAACAGGCGGCATTTTACCCTGGTCTCGGGCGTTGGGTGGATGCCATCAAAGCAAGGGGAGTGGAGGATCTTCTGACATACAGTATCGAATATGGCAGGGGCAACTACCGGCGCGTCATAGATATTTACGAGCACAGTCATAATGTCAAGACTCCGGAGATGTCATTTTTCTATTCGGCGAGCGCTTCACAACTTGGCATATTGCCTGACAAGCTGATGAGGATGAAAAAGCCGAATCTGGGTACATTTATCCATCTTGACTCGAAATCGAATCTGTTTACTATCGGTATGGCGGCAGAACTATATTATCTCGTGGGTGATATGACCTATACTGAACGAGCCTGTATGCACGCTAATAATTTCTCTCCCACCAAACGGTGTGCAAGCTTGATAAAGCGTCTTGCGGAGGCGAATCTTGTCATAGGGGATTATGAAGGTGCGGAAAAATATCTTCGTCAACTGCGCCATTCCTTTATTTACAGGAAGTGGGCTGAAAATCACACTCCGGGCAGTTTTTCGGAGGAGGTACGTCAGGAGATTGAATATAAACGCCAGTTCCTGAATACAAAGAATGATATTCGCATAGGTGACAACTGCCACACTATTCTGACAGGTCTCCTGGATGCCAACAGAAACAACATTGTGGCACTGGACTACCTTCTTTGCACTGACATAATCGCCAATCAAAAAGCTATGTTTTTGCGTGATTACAAGAAATATGGGCCACGCGATTGTGCGCTGTATAATAAGATTGTCAAATGAAAAAGACGGCTGTTCTGATCTATGTCGCGGCATTGCTGGCCGCTTGCACTCCATCCGGCTTCGTCGCAGGCGATGACTGTATCCCGATGTATCCCGACTACACCGATATAATATTGCCGGTCAATATAGCACCGCTCAATTTCCTTCTGAGGGACAACGTTACGCGTGTGGTTGTGACCGTTGATGGCGAGAGAATCATCAATAGAAGAGGGAATTCGGCCAGATTCAATGAAAGGCGATGGCGCAGATTGATGGAGGAGAATGAAGGGAAGACAATGGAAGTGAGAGTTGCGGCGCGTGGCACGGATGGATGGAAAGAGTACAGGCCGTTCCACTGGACCGTCAGTAGTGACAAGGTCGATCCCTATCTGACTTACAGGTTGATAGAACCTGATTATGAAGCATACAATAATATCGTGCTCCAACAGAGGTGCGTTGAAAATTTCAGTATTGATGACTTCAGCGACAACAGGGTAATAGGCAACAGATGTATGAACTGTCACAATTACGCGAATCAGGATCCCTCCACCAGTATGTTTTATGTCCGTGGACCCGGCGGTGGTGCAATTCTCAATATCGACGGTGAACTTCAGAAACTCAATCTCAAAGGTGAAGGTATGATAAGCGGCAGCGTTTATTTCGGCTTCTCGCCTTCAAAGAGATATATAGTGTTCTCTGCGAACAAGATTATTCCGGGCTATCACGCGCAATCAATACGCAGGATGGAGGTCTTTGATACAAGAAGCGACCTTTACGTGGCCGATTTGCAGGATCATAAGTTCATACGCAGCGATGTCATAAGTGATTCCGAAATGCTTGAGACTTTCCCCGTGTTTTCTCCTGACGGCAAGAATATCTATTTCTGCAGGGCCCCGCAGATAGATACCGTGACTCTGGATAAAATAGAGACTCAGAAATACAGCCTATGCAGGGTCGGATTTGATGAATCGACGGGTGCCATAGGGGAGGATATGGAAATCATATATGATGCGGACGTGGAGGGAAAGTCAGTATGTCATCCGAAAATCTCTCCCGACGGCAGGTTCGTGTGTATTTCAATTGCGGATTACGGTACTTTCCCACTGTGGCACAGGGAATCCGACCTGCTTATTATTGATTTGCAGACAGGGAAGAGGATTCCGATGACGGAAGCCAATTCTGACGGATCGGAAAGCTATCATTCCTGGTCCAGCAACTCGCGCTGGATGGTTTTTGCCTCCAAGAGGGATGATGGAGTTTACGGCAAGCCATATTTCTGCCACGTTGATAAGAGCGGACAATGCTCAAAGTCATTTGTGCTTCCACAGAAATACACGTCCTACTATGACAATCTGTTAAAATCGTTCAACGCTCCGGAACTTGGGAAAGCCGTTCTACCCTTCACGACGTATGATGTTTCAGAAGCTTTGAAGGGGGATGCTGTTCAATTTGAATAGCAATTTCTGCGGTTTTGTATCATTTTTTTCTCAAAAATGTATTAGAATTAGAAATTTTATTATTAACTTCGTTGAACGTATTTTTCGGCTTTGAAAAAACGTGTTAGGCTAAAATGTTTAAACCAAATAAACTTTTTTCTTAAAACTTTATAAGATATGAAACAAAAACTGTTTGCTTTACTCGCAACTGTGCTCGTTTTCGCCGCAGGCGTTAACGCGCAGACTGTTAAAGTTTCGGGTACAGTCAGCGACAATGCGGGTCCGGTCATCGGAGCCAGCATTCTGG
>JAZLIS010000003.1:0-36906 GCA_045617505.1 Bacteroidales bacterium
CAACCTGAGCGACCTCTCGTTCGAGGCGTGGTTCGACAATGATGGCACTACCGGTTCTGTCAAGGGAATCCCGACAAGCAAAATAGCGGCTCAGGCCACCGCTCTCGGCAAGGAGTATGGCGCATACAACCAAGTCCAGTACGGCACCGCCTACACTATCGACGACAAGAACTGGCACGAATACGTCACTGTTGGTGGCCGAAAGTGGGCTACGATGAATGTGGGGGCCACATCTCCAACAAATTACGGCAAGTATTTCGCCTGGGGTGAAACCATTGGCCATTCATTAAAGTCTGAAACACCAATCTCTGACTTTGTTGAAAATGCATTTGCTGACAATTATAGTTTTGAAACAGCTCCCAATATAGGGAATCCAGCAACACTTCCTTTAGATAATGATGCTGCTTATGCGAATTGGGGCGGTTCCTGGTGTATGCCGACCTCTGTTGAGTTCCAGGCATTGTATGAAGCATGTGGTAAAACTGGCGAATCCTGCGAGCCGTCATCAGATGGCGGAACTACTACAACAGCGAGGGGCATCTATTGGTGCTCCAGTTACAACAATGTGGCAGGACTTCTCTTCATCGTTGAAGACAACGGTCCTCACCTATTCTTCCCCGCTGTGGGCTTCGGCGATGGTACGGACCTCAACAGTGCGGGCTCCTGCGGCGAATATTGGTTAAGTTCTCTCGTCACGGACAATCCTTTCAACGCGTACTGCTTGGGCGTCAGTTCGGACGATGTCAGCCTGCAGATCTTCTACGCCCGTAGTGGCGGCTTCTCCATCCGCGCCATCATCGATGAGCCCGAGAAAGAAATCCATCAGGACGATGATAACGAGAAATATAAACACGAAAATCCGGAGTGGTTCGGTGAGGAATAACAGAAAGGAGGACTGAGAAATGAAAAAGAACATCATTATAATGGCGCTGGTTGCCGCATCTTCTCTTCTTCTTGCCGTATCTTGCCAGAAGGAAATGCCGGGAACAGTCGAGGTATCCGAAAAAGGAAAGACCTTTACCGCCACAATCGAACAGAGCTTTACAAAGACCACTCTTTCTTACGATTCCTGGCAGAATGAGTCGAAGGTGATGTGGGAGTCCGGGGACTGCATCAACATAAACGGTTCAGGATATGGCGCAACACCTCTCACCCCCGCCACGAAGGCTATCTTTAAGGACAAATGGTGGGGAGAGGAGCCGACAGCACCTTATCACGCCATTTTCCCCGCTTCCCTGCATAATGGGAGCGGATTTGAATTCCCCGTAAGTCAGGAGTATGCCGCCGGAAAATTCAATGCCCCGATGTATGCAGAGAGCAGCACCGAGGTGCTCCCCTTCAAGAATATCTGCGGTGTGCTCTGCTTCTCACTCAAGGGGGAGGATAAGGTAAAGAGAATCTCCGTTACTGCGAATGAACCGCTCTGCGGAGCATTTACGATAAGTAACGGGTATGAGGTCAATCTTACCGGTACCGGCAAGACAGTCACTCTGTACTGTGGACAGCAAGGTGTACAACTCAACAGCTCGACCCCCACTGATTTCTACATCTACCTGCCTCCCGGAAAGTACACTTCTGGGATGAGGATTACCATCACCGATTCCGAAGAGGATGTGTTTGAGAAAATTACGACAGCCGACGCTGGTGTTGACCGAAATACTGTCTATACATTTGACTGGAACGTGACATTCAGCCCTGCACTTACGGGGCAGTTCTCGATAGGTGAAGACAGAACCGTTTCCTTTTCTCAGGGTAACTTCCACGCGACAAAGGTGGGGGAAAACTGGATAACGGGTTTCTACGAACGGCAGATGGAAGTCAATCCCATCGCTACTGTCAACGGAGCGAGAACAGCATCTTCAGATGACAAGGAGATAGACCTCTTCACCTGGAGCTATGGCAGTGCGTTCACCACCGACCCGACAACGCTTTCATACGGTCAGATATTTTTCGATTGGGGCACACAAATCGGAAGCGGCAATACCTGGAGAGCTCTTTCCAGCGAAGAATGGGATTATCTGCTCAGACAACGAAGCAATGCGGCCAAGCTCTACAAATCGGGCGTGACTGTCTGCGGAGTGGATAACTGTCTGGTCATTGCCCCTGATGAGTTCACGGGCGAGATTGCTGAGAAATATGATGATGCAGAGTGGCAGACCGCCGAGAAGACAGACGGTCTTGTCTGCTTGCCGCCTGCAGGACACCGCTATAGCGTTGGCATAGGCTATACGGGCAGATTAGGTTTCTATTGGGCTGCCAACTCAAGCGATGGCAACAATGCCTGTTCGCTCAGCTTGAGTAAGGAAGGGCAGGCCGAGGTTGAATCTGTCCTGTACGCGGATGCACAAGAGAAAAAAATCAGTGGTTGGAACAGTGCAGGAGGCTCTTATTCTGATGTAAGAGTAACTGAAGCCGGCGTTGACTGTTATAAAATCAGTCATGATATCTGTTCAAATGCATGGGATGCGCAGTTTGCATATGTAGGTCTGACCATCTATGAAAATGCGAAGTACATCTTGACAATTAAAGCCAAAGTGTCTTCCGGCACTTACGATATGTTGCCCATGCTTCAGAATCCTGATACATGGGCGAGCAGCAATGCTTCAACGGTGAAGCTGACTGCGGAATGGCAGGAATTCAGAAGGACGATTGTAACAACTGGTTTGGGCAATTCCGATCGTCTTACATTCAATATCGGTGATTATTACGGAGATGTTTATATTGCGTACGTTAAACTTGAAAAGGAAGTAACGCCAAAGTCAACGATTGAAAACCATATATTGCAGGGCTTTCCGAACGGTACAGGATTTTCCTGGGGAAGTAAACTTTCCAGTGAAGAGGGTGTTTTTGAGGGTATGTATTGTTACAAGATGAACGTTTCCGAAGCACTGAATTCGTGTGATGCCAAATATCAGATTGATTTTGACGCAGGAACTTTCGAACAGGGCCAGAAGTATAGAATCAGGATGAAGGCAAAGTCGTCAGATACTAGGTCTATCACCTGTTACTTCCAGAAGCAAGAAAGTGAAACTTCTTATCCTTATTGTGGCACTTTCCCCCAAGTGGAACTGACAAACGAATGGCAGGAATTTGTTATTGAAACCAGTTGTACGGATAGTGGAGCTACTTGTATGGCGTTCGATATAGGTGATTTTGCAGGTTCCATATATTTAGCAGAGATAGCGGTCTATAAACTTGTCGAGATTCCTTACGCCGCTTCCACGACGGACGGCGTGGGCACTGCCGCCAATGACAAGAAGTATGGTCTCTCCGTACGTCTGGTGAGGGACTTCCAGTCTGCCGCAAACTTGAATGCATTGAACGACGACAACAACTATGGCAATCTGTTCAAATAAAGGCAGAAGCAGGGCTGCGCTGAAGCATATCTTCCATATCGCGGCGGTCGCGGCGGTTATGGCATCCTGCAGCAAGGGGGCTCTGGAGAATGACAGGGAGATGTCGGCAGATTCTCCGGTACTGTATGCCGCATTCGCTCAGGCCGGCGGCACCAAGGCAGGGTTGGGCTCAAGCGACGGCATCAGCACCCCTCTTGTCTGGCATCAGGGAGACGAGATAGTGGTGATAGATTCGATGTTGTTTATGGACTATGCCATCTATCGGACTTCAGTTTCAGTGTCCGACGGTGACACTTGCGCAAAATTCTACTACAAATCTCAGGGCGGAATATCTCCTATAAAGGAACGAAAGTCCCATTTTGCAGTATATCCTTATTCCAGAATGGATTTGCCTCATTTCAGGTTTTCTTATGCTTCTGAGCAGACTTATGAGGAGGGAAGCTTTGATCGCCTTGCAATGCTTTTGATTGCAGAGAACGATGGAGGCTACGATTTCACCTTCAGTGCTCAGGCCGCAGTCCTACGGCTGAAGGTATCCACGCCTGAAGGTGATGTCAAGGTTGACAGCATAGTCCTTACCAGCAAAAGCAAAACTTTGGCTGGCTGGGCCAATCTCAATATCTCCTCAATGCGGTATGGAGTGCCTTGTACAGATACGAGAAAGAGCGTGACACTCAATTGCACGGCATCGCCCGTTGCCATCGGCAAAACTCCCAAAGATTTCTACATCGTGGTTCCCCCTCAGGAATATCCTGCCGGAGACCTCTCCATTACCATTCATACCAATAAAGATGATATTGTCGCAAGTCAGTCAAGCGAAACGGATGCCTGTTTCGAGGCCGGCAAGGTTTATAACATACATATAGGCGATGAATCGCTGTCTACGGATTTTCTCAGTGCCGATGAAACGGTTGCCGCTATGGGAGCGGGCTGGAACTTGGGAAACACGCTTGACAGCCATTCCGGCGACACTACGAATATGTGGCTGGAAGGTTATGGAACGGGTGCCATAGAACAATACGAGACGGGATGGGGACAGGTGCCTCCTACCAGGGAACTGTTCAAGATGATGCGCGAGGCCGGATTCCGTGCAGTAAGGATTCCTGTGACGTGGTATCCTCATATGGGTACGCAGTTCAACATAGAATTCGTCGATGACAAACCGTTATGGCGGCCTTCGCTGTATCCTGTGGGGAACACGGTTGACACAGATTGGATGGCTGAGGTCAAGAGAGTTGTCGATGCTGTCCTGGAGGCGGATATGTATTGTATCATCAACGTTCATCACGACACCGGAGCTCACAATACGCACTGGTTGGTGGCGAGCAGCGAGAATCATGCGCAGAACAGTGCACGCTTCAAGGGCCTTTGGAAGCAGATTGCCGATACCTTCAAGAATTATGACGGCAGGCTGCTTTTCGAAGGCTTCAACGAGATGACGGATGCTGCGGATTCCTGGTGCTTCGCGTCATTCCGCACTCCTTCGGGCTATGACGCAGTGATGGCCGCAGATGCATATAAAACGATAAATGCCTACAATCAGGATTTCGTTAACGCGGTAAGGGCTACGGGTGGAAACAATGCAACGCGAAACCTCGTCGTGAACACTTACTTCGCCTGCTGCGGAGATGGAGAATGGAGCGACCATATCAAGGACCCGCTCAGAGAGATGGAACTTCCGACCGATGAGGCGACGGACCATATCATATTTGAGGTACATTACTATCCTGTTTTCTCGAACTTGACGGAGGCAAAGAGCAACGTGGACAAAATGCTTGAGGGCCTGAACACCAATCTGGTGTCAAAAGGAGCGCCCGTGATATTGGGAGAGTGGGGTGCGGGTGAAGATTCTCCCGTATCCTACGGCACGGACCGCGATACATATCTGGGCTTTGCCGAGTATCTGGTGAGGCAGGCAAAGAAGTCCGGTATCGGCACGTTCCATTGGATGGGCATCAGCGATGGTGCTGACCGCGCTGTCCCCAAGTTCACCCAGCCTGACCTCAAGGATGCCATCATCCGCGGTATGGGAGAATCCGACTGATATAGACTGCCGTCCTACCCCGATCCGAGCGTTTTTACGCACTTTCTCAATATGTGAAACTGGAGTCGCCGATGAATTCGCGGATGAGGGAGGTGGGAGGAATGTGCCTAAGGTCTGAAGGGGTGAGTGCCACGATTTCGTGAAGGATTCCGATAAGTCGCTGAGCTTCCGCGTATGCGGGAGAGTCGGCCCAGACAGCCTGAAGGACCGGCTCGGCATAGCATTTCAACAGGGGAAGTTCGTACATCAGGGCAGTATTGAAATCTTCATCAGCCAGACTGCGGAACGGATTGATGTATTTCTCTTCCCCTCTTCTGACGGAAGGCCACCTTAGAATTGTGGATTCCGCGTTTGAATTGCGGGAACGGTTGTCCCTGACGATTCTGCGGAGAAGACGATAGTCGGCTGCTTCCACAGTGACATCCTCGCTGATGGAGATAGGAGTGAGGACTGAGACGAACAATTTGTGCTTCACTTCATCGGGAATCGATTGTGTCAGTTTCGGATTGAGACCGTGGATGCCTTCCATAATCAGGACGTCCCCTTCATTGAGTCTGAGCCTGTCACCGGCGTAGAAGCGTTCTCCCTTTATGAAATCATACCGTGGCATTTCAATCTCCCTCCCCTCGAAGAGGTATGTCAAATCTCTGTTGAGAAGGGCCAGATCCATCGCTTCGAGGCATTCGAAGTCATATTCCCCATTCTTGTCTCTGGGCGTATCGTCCCTGTTGACGAAGTAGTCATCCGTCGATATGATTATGGGGTTGAGGCCGGCAATCCGAAGATGTATCGCAAGCCGTTTGGCAGAGGTTGTCTTGCCGCTGCTGGATGGTCCTGCAATCAGAATCAGTTTGACGTTCTTCTTTGCGGCAATATCTTCGGACAGTCTGCAGAAATGCCGTTCGTGCAGTGCCTCGGACAGATAGATGACATATCTGGAAAGACCTCCGGATATGTATGTGTTCAGTACTTTTGTGTTGTTGTCGCGCTGCAGGGAGCGCCAGAGGGACATCTCGGTAATCATAGCAATTCTTTCAAATACTGTCCGGTGAATGATTTGCCGCACCGGGCAACCTGTTCAGGAGTACCCTGAGCAATAATCATACCTCCGCCCCGTCCTCCGTCCGGCCCCATATCTATCAGATAATCCACGGATTTGAGTATGTCAGGATTATGCTCTATGATGACTACGGTATTTCCTTTGTCAACAAGACGGCGCAGCACGTCAATCAGAATCTTTATGTCCTCGAAATGAAGCCCTGTGGTGGGCTCGTCAAGAAGGTAGAGGGTGTTGCCGGTATCCTTTCTGGCAAGTTCCGCGGAGAGTTTGAGCCTCTGGCTCTCCCCACCGCTGAGGGTTGTGGCAGGTTGTCCCAGAGTCAGATATCCGAGTCCCACGCTCTCCAGTACCTCCAGCTTGTGAGCGATGGAGGGGAATGCCCGGAAAAAGGTCAGAGCCTGGGATATGGTCATCCCCAACACGTCGTTAATGCTCTTTCCTTTGAATTTCACCGCAAGAGTGTCCGGCTTGTAACGGTTCCCGCCGCACTCCTTGCAAGTAACCTGCACAGAGGGCAGGAAATGCATCTCCAGCAGTTGGACCCCGGCCCCCTTGCACTCTTCGCAGCGTCCTCCCTTTACGTTGAAGGAGAACCGGTTGGCCTTGAAACCGCGGATTTTCGCATCGGGCGTTTCTGCAAAAATACGCCGTATGTCGGTCATAATGTCCGTATAGGTGGCGGGATTGCTTCTCGGGGAGCGTCCGATGGGGGACTGGTCCATCTCAATCACCTTGTCGATATTCTCAACCCCCTCTATTGAAGAGTAGGGAAGGCAGGGACGTTTTGAATTGTAGAGCCTGCCGCTCAGTATCGGCATCATGGTTTGATTTATCAGGGAACTTTTTCCGCTGCCGCTCACTCCGCTTATCCCTACGAACATCCCCAATGGAAGATTCAGGGTGACATCCTTCAGATTGTTTCCGCAGGCCCCGGTCAGGGTGATGAACTTCCCGTTACCGGCCCTCCTTTCCGCGGGAACCTCTATCGCTTTTCTGCCGGTCAGATAGTCAATGGTAGGGGAGCTCTGTTCAGCCTTGCCTATGTCGGACGGCCTTCCGTTGTACAGCAGATAACCGCCGTTTTCTCCCGCTCCCGGGCCGAGGTCCGTCAGCCAGTCGGCAGCCTCCATCATCTCCCTGTCGTGTTCCACCACCATTACGGAGTTCCCCTCGTCGCGCAACGCCTTCAGGGAGCCAATCAGTTTGAGATTGTCCCTCTGGTGCAGCCCGATGCTGGGTTCGTCCAGAATATAGAGGACGTTCACAAGCCTGGAACCAATCTGCGTGGCGAGTCGGATTCGCTGGCTTTCACCCCCGCTGAGGGTGCGTGTGGTACGGTTGAGGGAGAGATAATCCAGACCCACGTCCATAAGGAACTTTATTCGGGAAGTGATTTCTTTCAGAATTTCAGAAGCTATGGACATCTGCCGTTGCGATAACTTCCCCGGAAGGGAGCATACCCATTCGTAAAGGGATGTGATGTCCATCTGTGCCACTTGGGCGATGTTCAGGCCGTCTATCTTGAAACAGAGCGCTTCGCTTTTCAGTCTGGTGCCGTTGCAGACAGGGCAGACTATCTCGTCCAGAAAGAGTTCCTTCTGCCTCTCTTTCCTGTCGCTTTGCTCCTCCTCCGTCTTGATTGCCGATACGATTCCCTGAAAGGACTCCATCTCCATATCGGTTCCCTCTCCGAGCCTGAACAGGTCTGCGGAGCCGTACAGGATGGTGCTGAGGGCTTCTTCCGGAATCTTTTCAATCGGATCGTGCAGGGAGAAGCCGTATTTCCTGGCTATTGCTTCCAACATTCTGAAAAGATGGCTTTCCCGTTTCGGACCGATAAGTTCCAATCCTCCCTCAGCTATGGATTTGTGCTTGTCCGGAATGACTTTGTCAATGTCTATCTTAGCTATCGTGCCCAGTCCGCGGCAGTGCGGGCAAGCTCCCTGCGGGGAGTTGAAGGAGAAGGTGAAGGGGGCCGGGAGGTCAAGTGAAATGCCGGTGTCGGGGCAGACCAGATCCCGGCTCAGGTGTTCGATGCTCCCGGTGTCGGGAGAATATATCATCAGAGAACCTTTGCCCTGCGAAAGCGCTGTCTCGACCGATGCCTTGACTCTCTGCAGATCATTGATGTCCGGCACAATCTTGTCTATGACAAGTTCGATGAAATGGATGCGGTATCTGTCCAGAGCATTCAGATCCCCGAGATATTCCAGCTTCCCGTCAATGCGGACCTGATTGAAGCCTTTTCTTCTCAGTGTGTCGAAAAGTTCGCGGTAATGACCCTTGCGGCCCTTTACAAGAGGGGCGAGAATCATCAGTTTCTTCCCGGAATGTCTTTCAATGATGAGATGGACTATTTCGTCATTGGTGTAGCGGACCATCTCCCTGCCCGTTGCCGGAGAAAAAGCCTGAGATGCTCTGGCGTAAAGGAGACGGAAGTAGTCATATATTTCCGTGACAGTCCCCACAGTGGAGCGGGGATTGCGTCCCACAGTCTTCTGCTCTATGGAGATTATCGGGCTGAGCCCCTTGATTTCATCCACTTCAGGCCTTTCCAATATGCCTATGAACTGTCTGGCGTAGGAGGACATAGTGTCCATATAACGTCGCTGCCCCTCTGCACAGATGGTGTCAAAGGCGAGGGAACTCTTCCCGCTGCCGGAGAGACCGGTCACCACGACAAGGCTGTTGCGGGGAATCTCCAGGTCTATGTTCTTGAGATTGTGAACTCTGGCCCCGGTTATCCGGATGGAATCGTCCATTACAGAAGGAAAGGGTTTGTTGCCCTTTCGTATGCGATGTCTGTCTTGGCTCCGTGCCCCGGAAAGACTTTCACGTCACCGTCAAGGGTCATGAGTTTTTTGGTGATGCTGTCAAGCAGTTGTTCGAGATTGCCCCCCAGGTGGTCCGTGCGGCCTATGCTTCCAGCAAACAGGGTGTCTCCTGTGAATATGACGCCTCCCCTGCGGCAATAGTAGCAGACTCCACCCTCGGTGTGCCCCGGAGTGGATATGACTTCGAATTCGGTATTGCCAAAGCGGATGGTGTCGCCGTCATTGATGTCGTTGCTCTCTCCAAGGAAGGGCTTGGTCTTAAGGCCGAGCATCTCGCTGTATCTGGGAGCTCTCTCAAGTTGTTCCGATTCCCTGCGGTCGAAAAAGACCGGAAGATTCCAGAACAGGCGTGCGTCTTCAAGACCGAGAACGTGGTCGAAATGACAGTGGGTCAGAAGTATCTTCACCGGAGTGAGATTCTTGCCTTCGATGAATTTCTTCAGTCTGTCAAATTCATTTTCGTTGCAGAATCCGGGGTCTATGATGACGCATTCGGGACTTTCGTCCCAAACCACGTAGCAGCACTCCCTCAAACCGTTAAAATATAAAGATTTTATTTCCATCGCTATGCTTCTAACCGGTTCCAAAGTTAATAAAGATTCTTAACTTTGCAGCATAATTTCAAAAAAGGAAGTATGCATATAGCTGTAGCAGGAAACATCGGAAGCGGAAAGACGACATTGGCCAGAATGCTTGCCGAACATTTCAAGTGGACCCCCAAGTTCGAGTCAGTTGAATTCAATCCATATCTTGCGGATTTCTACAATGATATGGAAAGGTGGTCTTTCAACATTCAGATTTATTTTCTCAACAGGCGCTTCCTTGACGTGGTGGATATCCGCAAGTCCGGTGAAACTGTCATTCAGGACAGAAGCATATATGAAGATGCACGCATCTTCGCTCCGAATCTGCACGATATGGGGCTTATGTCAACCAGAGATTTCGATAATTACAATTCGCTTTTTTCGCTGATGGTTTCTCTTGTACAGCCGCCGGAACTCCTGATATACCTCCGTTCGTCGATTCCTCATCTTGTGGATAACATACAGAAAAGAGGCCGCGAGTATGAGAGCAGCATCAGGCTGGATTACCTCAAGGGACTGAATGACCGGTATGAAAAGTGGATTGAGAATTACAGCGACGGGCGTCTGCTTGTCATAGACGTCGATCAGTTGGATTTCGAAAACAAACCGGCGGACTTCGCTTCCGTCTGCGACAGAATAGACGCCGTGATGCACGGACTATTCTGATATCCCCATCAACTGGCGTATTTCCGCCTTGGCGGTTTTCCAACGGGGGATATCTATCTTTGTCCCTATTACTTCCACTACTTTGGCGGCGAGAATTGAACCGACTTCTCCGCAGGTTTTCAGTGGCATTCCGTTGGCGTGGGCATAGAGGAATCCGGCCGCATAGCAGTCTCCTGCTCCGGTCGCGTCGATTGTATCGGCAGGCCAGGCTTCAATCACGTATTTCTCATCTCCCCGCTTGACCATTGAGCCGTCCTTTCCAATCTTGACCACCGCAATGTCGCACATCTCCGCTATTGCGTCAAGGGCTTCATCCGGGCCTTTGTGAGTGAACGCTCCGGCTTCAGTCTCATTGGCGAATACTATGTCGATGTAGTTCTTGACCACATCCTGAAGGAATGCGTTGTTGGACTCCACGACGTTGTATGAAGCCATATCCAGAGAGATTATCATACCTTTCTCCCTGCCAAGTTCGAGCGCGCGGCGGAACAGTCTCTGGTTCTGGACGAGATAGCCCTCGATATGCAGATAGTCATACCCCTCGAAATCTTCGGGTTTCAGGTCCTCGGGCTCAAGCTGGAGAGCCGCTCCCAGATAAGTTGCGAAGGTTCGGTCCGCATTCGGCGCGGTGATGAACACCATCGCTCTTCCCGATGAGGCGGAGCCTGTCAGGAGATTCGATTTGATTCCGTTCTGTTGCTGGGCCTGACGGAACAGTGAGCCCAGTTCGTCATCACCGACCTTTCCGATGAAACTGGAAGGCATCCCGAAAATAGCGGTGCCGGATATTGTATTTGCGGCGGAACCTCCGGCTACATACTGGACTCCGATTTTCTTGAGTTCAGCCCATATCTTGTTGCCGGTAGTGGCATCCACGTGCTGCATGCTGCCAAGGGGGAGATTGTATTTGACAAGAAGAGAATCGTCGGGAAGGACCGCAAGTATGTCGGTCAGTGCATTTCCGATGCCGAGAATGGATTTCATATTGTGGATTTGAGTGAGTGACGTTTGTGATGTGTCCAACTTATCAGGGAGACCAGTCCGCAGAGAAGCATCTGGACTATCTGGGATTCGTGTGAAATGGTGGCAAAGACGAGCCCGGTCTCGTAGGTGAATGAGTAAATCGGTACAAGAGCCATTGTTATGATGAAATGATAGGCTCCGAAACCTCCCTGAACCGGTACCATCCAGCCGAGTGAACCTACCACAAGCAGAAAGAGGGCATCATTGCCGTTCATCCCTGCGGATGCAGGGTATGCCTTGAAGGTAAGTATGTTGCATAGCCAGTACAGAGTCCATATCAGGATTGTGTAGCCGAAGAAGGCCCATTTCCTTTCCATTCTGAATCCTGCGGCGATTCCATTCCCCAGCCCTTTGAGAAACCTGACTGTCACCGGCTCTTTTTTGTTTTTCTTTCCGGATCTCCTGACAAAGAATACGATGGCGGCTATGGCGGCTGCGGCGGGAATGACAATCCATAGGTTCGGCCCCAAGGTGCCCAGAACGGGTTTGAATATCTCCCCGACCAGAAAATCCCTGAAACGGCCTGTGAGGAAGAGAGGGATGGCGGCGATGAAAACGCAGAGAATGTCCCAGGTCCTCTCGATGACAACGGTCCCGAGCGCCCCTTCAAAAGAGGCCTTCTTAGTGTCGGCAATCAGCCCGCAGCGCACCACTTCTCCGGAACGGGGGAATACGATGTTGGCCAGATAGCAGATGGCGTATGCATCGTAGGTCTCGCGTCTGGTTATGCCGGGATTGAGCGGGTTCAGCATCACTTTCCACCGGTTGCCTCTCAAGTAAGTGATAATCCACTGGAGCGCAATCACTCCGAGGATGAGCCAGAAATTGCATTGTTTCAGATTCTCATAGAAGCTGTGCCATTCGATATTCCTGAAGGCGAAATAGAGAAGAACGGCAGCTCCTGCAAAAGCGAGTGTGAAAGTTACTGTTTTCTTGATTTTCTTATCCATCATTTGCGCAACCATTTTTCAGGATTCTGCTTCTCAGTCCCTTTCCATATCTGGAAGTGGAGTGTCGAACTGTTTCCGGAGTCCTGGTCAAGGGTGCCGAGACAATCTCCGGAAGAGACTTTCTGGCCGCTCCTGACATTTACGGAAGAGAGTTTGCAGTAGAACGTGAAGTATTTTCCGTGCTGGACCAGTACACATTGATTATAGCCCGGAATGACTACAACCTGACGGACCTCTCCGTCAAACACGCAGAACACATTCTCATGTTTCCCGGTGCGGAAGGTGACACCGTTGCACTGCGGCATTTTCAGATTCTTATAGACAGGATGACTGTTGACTCCGAACCGTTCCACAATCACACCGGTCTTTACGGGCCAGGGGAGACGTCCTCTGTTTTGCTCGAATTCTCCGTTCAGCGCCTGATCTATCACGGTCTTGTCTGATTTCTGAGCACTTACTGTGCGGTTCAGAATCTTTTCTATCTCACGGTTCAGGCGCTCCACCTCCTTCTTTTTCTGAGCCAGCTCCCTACGGTATTGGGTCTGTGTCTTGGAGAGGGATTTTATGGTTTTCTGAGATTGTTTCTCTTCTGCCAGCAGTGTCTTGTACTCCTTTTCACGCTGTTTTTTCAGTGAAACGGCTTCATTCCTGATTTCAGCCAGTTTCTCCCGCTCCTGTTTCAGTTCATTCTGTTTCTCCCCTATCAGTTTCCCCTGAACGTTGGTCTGAGCTGCAAGATTTTTGAAATATGCGTAGCGGCGGTACCCCTGACCTATGTCATCGCTTGCCAGAACATACAGGAACCACACCCGCGTGTCCCTGTTCTTGTAGGTGTTGTAAACCAGTTTGCCATAATATGCGTTCAGAGTATCCAACTCCCTGTCAAGACGGTCGATTTCAGACTGCTTCGCTGCCAATTTCCTGTCTGTTTCTGCAATCAGGTCATCAGTCTCCTTGAGAAGAACTTTTCTTCCCGATACTTTTTTCTGAATCAGGTAAAGCTGCTCCGTACTGGCTTTCTGTTTGGAGGAGATATTCTTGAGCTGAGTGTTGATGAATTCTATCTCTTTCTCGATTTTCTGTCTGCGCTCTTCCCGGGTTGATATGTCCTGTGCAGATGAAGACAAATGCACAAGAATCAACGCCGTAATAAGCAGAATCCTTTTCATCGGTTCATAGCCTTTGCCTGATTTCTGTATATTGCGGCAAGATCCTTTTCTCCAAGGGCCTCCAGAACGGCGGCATAGTGCTCGAGTATGTCAGGGTGTTCCTTCCCCCCATAGAGCATTGCATGTTTGAAGATTGCCTTTGCTTCCACATCCTGTCCCAGCAGGTGGAGTATCCAGGCGTATGTGTCGAGATACGTGGGGTTGTCAGGCTCGGTCTCGATGGTCTGCCTGCTCATCTCCCGCGCTTTCTTGAGATTTTTGCCCGAAAGGGCCAGATAATATGCGTAGTTGTTCAGGACAAGATTGTTGTCCGGTTGGATTTTGATGGCTTTTTCGTATTGTCTGTAGGCGTTCCTGTCGTCTCCGATATCGTGATACAGACTGCCGAGAGAGGAGTGTGTCACCACCAGAACGGTTGTGTCGCGCGGCTTCCTGTCAAGTATCGACAGATAATCGGCAATGGCTTCGCGGTTCTTCTCCAGATTCGTGTAGCCGATGGCTCGGAGCTGCAGTATGTCGTTCCTGCCTTCGAACCGGTCGATGTACTTTGATGCTTCCTCCACCAGAGCCTGCCAGTTTTCCGTATAATACAGAATCAGAAGATATTCGAACACGGCATTGAAACTGTCGGGATATGCGTCTGCGTTCTGCCGAAGCAGCTCCGTTGACAGGTAACCGCGTTGTGTGCTGTAATAGTAGCTGCTCAGAAGGGAATTGATGATTGTATCCCCGGGATGGGTGGCGTGAAGATCCAGCATCAGCGAATCCATTTCGGCCGGGAATGCATGCATGAACTGCTGGTTTCCCATAAGGGAAGACACATATTCGGCCTTGGATTGCGGTGCAAGGTTGCGGTCCTTGATGAAATGGGCTATGTTGGAAAAATAGCTGTCATACTGCCGGAGCATCTGATTGACAGTGGCTTTCCCATAGTATGCGGGAGTGTAGTCCTCGTCCAGCAGGATGGCCTCGTCATAATATTTCAGCGCCACCGTGTCCCTGTACAGCCGTGCGCTGTAATCGCCAAGCATAGTGGCTATCCTCGGAGTCCTGCACTCCTTGTAATACTCTTCCATAACGGTGCAGAGACTGTCCAGAGAGACGCCTTGGACTCTTGCCAGAAGGTCGGCTCTGGTCAGGGCGAACATTTCGTTCTTTCCCATCCTTTTTTCAATGCGGTCAAGTGCGGAAAGGGCGTTGGGTATGTCACCCAGAGTGAGATATGACTGGATTATGTCGAAGCACAGCTGGGTCTTGCCGGGGTTTTCATCCAGCAGTTTCTCCATTATCCCCACACACAGTTCCATACGGTCCGTCATTCCATAGAGAAGCGCCAGATTGTACCTGTACCAGTAATTTGTTGAATCCAGTGCCGCGGCTTTTTTCAGATACTTCTCGGCAATCAGTCTGTCGTCATTCAGTTGTGATTTTATGAAGGCCAGATAATACCAGGCCGCATCGTTGTCCGAATTCTCCTCAAGCACTTCCTCGAAAAGTTTTTCGGCCTCTGCGAAATCATTCTGCTGATAGGCTCCCAGCGCCTTGATGAAATTGCCGGACTGCCCTGAAGCAGGAAGGATGGCCAGCAGCAGGACAGCGGCCATAATTATTGTTTTATGGATTTTTTTCAGTACTCTCATCGTTTGATTTATCATTGCAAAATTAGCGGTTTTAGCGTAAACAAAAAATAGGCCCGGATTTTTTTTCCAACATTCCGTAAATGTGGCGAACTGCCTTGGATAGGGGTGAGTTTTGCCGCTACTTTGCGGTATGTTGTACAAAACTTATTGCGCCACCTGCATCGGGATTGATGCGGTGACGGTGACTGTGGAGGTGAATATGTCACCCGGTATAGGCATCCATTTGGTCGGTCTCCCCGACAGTGCGGTGAGGGAGAGTCTTTTGAGGGTTTTCACTGCTCTGGGCTCTTATGGGTTCACCGTCCCCGGACGAAAGATAATAGTCAATCTTGCCCCCGCGGACATGAAGAAAGAGGGTTCCGCTTTCGATCTGGCGATAGCTCTGGGAATCATTGCGGTTTCGGAAAAGGTGGCGATGCCTTATCTCGGAGAATATGTGGTGATGGGCGAACTGGCCCTTGACGGGACCATCAGGCCTGTACCGGGAGCCCTGCCGGCGGCAATTCATGCCAGAGATTCCGGATTCAAGGGGTGCATCCTTCCCCGGGGTTCCGCAGCGGAAGCCGCAGATATAGAGAATATTCATATTTTCGGGGTTGATAAACTGTCTCAAGTGATTGACCTGCTTTCTCTTGGAGAAAGGACACCTCTTTTTGCGGATTTGGCGGTGAAACCGTATCCTCCGGAAGATGACTCTTCTCAAAAGGTGTTCGTCAATGATTTCCGTGACGTCAAGGGACAGGCGATGGCAAAGCGTGGGATGGAGATTGCGGCTGCTGGCAGCCATAATCTGATTCTGGTGGGTTCTCCGGGAAGCGGGAAGTCCCTGCTTGCCTCCTGTCTTCCTTCGATACTGCCCCCGATGACAAGGGAAGAGTCAATCCAGACCAGTAAAATCTATTCTATAGCCGGAGAAAAATGGGAGGGTCACGGATTGATGAAAGTCAGGCCTTTCAGGGCGCCGCATCACAGTGCCAGTCTGGTATCGCTGGTGGGGGGTGGTCAGGCACCACGCCCTGGAGAAATCTCTCTGGCTCACAACGGCGTGCTTTATCTGGATGAGATGCTCGAATTTCCCGGACACGTTCTGGATGCCCTCCGGCAGCCTGTTGAAAATGGGAAAATCACCCTTTCGAGGGCACGGTACAAGGTTGAATATCCCGCTGTATTTATGTTGATTGCTTCGATGAATCCCTGTCCTTGCGGATATTACGGGGATCCTTCCGGACGGTGCAGTTGCACAAGAGCTGCGGTTGACAGATATATGTCCCGTCTCTCCGGCCCGATGCTGGACAGAATAGATATGCAGATATTTGTCAGACGTGTTTCCGGAGATGACCTGATAGGGGATGCTGATGCCGAACCCAGCGAAAGGATTGCTTCAAGGGTACTCGAAGCCAGAAAAATTCAGGAGGAGAGGTTCCGTGATGAAGGGATTTTCACCAATTCCCAGATGAATGTCGAACAACTTCGCCGTCATTGCAGTCTGGGAAGCGCGGAAAAGCAATTCCTCAAAGGGGTGGTGGAGAGGCTCGGCCTTTCGGCGCGGGGCTATTCCAGAATATTGAAGCTGGCCCGGACCATTGCGGACCTTGATGGCAATAATTTTATATCTTTGCAGCATATTGGCGAGGCGGTCCAGTACCGTAACATCGACAGGACAACAGACAATGACTGAGATAATCATAAATTCGACTGATAACCTCAAGGCGGCCGCCGCGGACTTCCTCTCTGCGGCGGGAAACTCCAGAATCATCGCCTTCTATGGAGGTATGGGGGCGGGGAAGACCACTTTCATAACTGCCATCTGCGCTGAACTGGGTGTCACGGACATTGTTACAAGCCCCACGTTCACAATTGCGAACGAATACAACGACAGCTCGGGCCGGAGGGTGTATCATTTCGACTTCTATAGAATCAACAATCTGTCGGAGGCTATGGACATCGGTTTGTATGAATACTTCGATTCCGGAAACTATTGTTTCATAGAGTGGCCCGAAATGATAGAGGAACTGCTGCCCGAGGAGACTTTGAGAGTGAAAATCGGGATAGAGGGTGATACTGTAAGAAAGCTCTCCTTCTGAGAAGTTATTGTTCGGTCAGTGCCTTGACCGGGTGTCTGTCACTGTTTTTTGCGCCGAGACTGATGAGTTTGCCGGAGGTGTTGAGGATGCTCTGCCCCTGAGGAGAAAGTTTCTTCATACCATTATCATACTCCTCGCGGGCTTTGTCAAGCGCTTTTCCAACCGCCTCGTATCTCTCCATAAACATACCCACGCGTTCCACCATCTCATTTGCCAGTTCATAGACTTTCTCGTGGTTCTGCGCCTGGGCTACCTGTGTCCAGGTAAGGCTTACCATCTTCAAAGCTCCGTAGAGGCTCTGCTCGTCGGCTATATAGACATTCATATCCGCCGCACGCCGCCACAGCCCCGGTTCGGCGTTCAAGGCGGACCACAGTGCACCCACGTTGGGTACGAACATTATCACATATCCCACGGAGACTTTAGGCGGCTGGACATATCCTGCGTAATTCTTTGCGGAGAGTTCCTTGACGTGACGACGTATGCTTTCGACGTGGGCGTTCAGGTGCGCCTGCTTTTCTGCCTGGTCAGCCGCGTTGACATAATCCACGTATGCGGTGAGGGAGACTTTGGAGTCAATGATTACATCCCTGTGTTCGTCGATGTGCAGTATCACGTCCGGGCGCATTATCCCTCCGCCTTCGGCGTGAACCGGTTTCCCCTCGCTGTCCCGTATGACGGTCTGGACATCGAAATGAATGCCTTTGGTCAGACCCTGAGAGGTGAGGAGTTCCTCAAGAATCGTCTCGCCCCAGTCGCCCTGCATCTTGCTTCCGTGTTTGAAGGCCGCAGCCAGCTCATCGGCACTCTTGCGGGCCGCTTCGCTGTGCAGCATAAGGTTGCGTATTCTCTCCTTCATCTCTCCGTTCCTCTCCGCCTGCTCTTTGTTCTCGGCCTCCATAGCCTTCCTGAGTTCCATTATGTTCTCCTTGAGCGGATCGACAATCTGTCCGAGACTTTTGCTGCTGGAGAGTGAGAACTCTTCCTGTCTGGCTTTCAGCATCTCACCGGTTTGGGATTTCACCTGAGCCGTGACCTTCTCGATTGTCTCGTTGAAATTGGACTGCAGCATTGACATAGCCTCATCATTGCGTTCCCGCATATCCCGTTTAGTCTCTTCCAGCCGGGCCTTGACAATGCTTCTGGCTATAAAAAACGCCAAAATAGCCGACAATGCGGCTCCTCCTAAGAACGAAAACAGTACATCCATCTCCCTGTCAAATCTAAAATTTGTTCCAAGTTACAATTTTTTACTAAATTAGTCCGCTTAAAAACTATTCCGACTATGAAAAAGTTGCTTCTTCTATCAACTGTTCTTTTGATGATGTCAGCAGCATTGACTGCGCAGGAGTCCAATCAGGTCGTCAAGACCGGCTACAATTTCGGCCCTCTCCCTGTTGTCGCGTATGATGCTGACAAAGGCTTCCAGCTCGGTGCCGTGTTGCAGCTGTTCAATTTCGGGGACGGGAGCAACTATCCGAACTACAATTCCAAACTTTACCTGGAGGGGTCGTTCTACACAAAAGGTTCTCAGCTGTATCAGCTCAGATATGACAACAAGACCCTCATCCCGAACGTGCGGTGGAGTTCATCGTTCAGGGCCACGATAGACAAGGCATACGATTTCTACGGATTCAACGGCTACGAAAGCTATTATGATTATGCCAGGATACAGGATGGGAAGGATGGGAAAGATTTCCTCTATTCCCCCTTCTACCGTCTGGCCCGCAACGAATTTATGTTCAAGTCCGATTTCCTCGGCACCATTACTCCCCATCTGCAGTGGGAGGCCGGGGTCTTTGCTTACTATCATAAGATTGGCTCGATTGACAAGGCCAGCATAAACAAGAAAAAAAAACCGGAAGAGGTCTATCCGGATGATATGCCTACATTGTTTGACATTTACAAGCGGGCCGGCGTTATTTCGGAGGACGAGGCAGAAGGAGGCTTTTCTTCAGGTCTGCGTGTCGGAATGGTCTATGACACAAGGGACAAGGAAGGAGCCCCTTCAAAGGGAATATGGGCGGAAGGCCATTTTACAGCAGCTATCCCTGGCATTTCCAAGAATCCGTATTACAGATATTCTCTGACCTGGAGGCATTATCTCCCACTGGTGAAACAGGACAAACTGACTTTTGCCTATCGTCTCAATTATGAGGGAACGTTCGGCGATGCTCCTTTCTACTCCCTCCCTTATATGACAGTTATGGGGGAAAAACAGGATTTGGAGGGTCTGGGCGGGTTCTTCACTGTCCGCGGTCTGATGCGTTCCCGCGTATGGGGGTTGGATGCCGCCACCTATAACATGGAGATGAGATGGAGATTTGTCAGGTTCCTCATCGGGAAGCAGAATATCGCATTGGGACTTAACTTGTTCAGTGACGGCACAATGACGACAAGAGGCAAAGACCTGTCCAGGCTGAAGAGTTGGGTCGGGACGCCTATTATCGGCAGGGAGAAGGACCTGCCACACGTCACTTTCGGTGCCGGTTTCCGCTTCATAATGAACGAGAACTTCATCGTGGCGTTTGACTACGGTACGCCGCTCTCACACTTCCTGAAGAATAAGTCCATCTACAATCAGGACGGAACCGGAGCCTTCTACGTCAACCTCGGCTATCTGTTCTAGAAATTATTTCAACTCGTAACTGGTTGATTTTCCGTTGAACTCCACGAGGTCCATCGACTTGATGCGTCCGGTGGAGGTGCTGTAGCGGAAAGTCGCATTCATATAACCTCTGGGGGCTTTCTCCTTTGCGGCCAGTGTCACAACATATTCACCGTTTACGGTTGAGACAAGGAGGGTTGTTCCCTGTTCTTCGGAGAGCTCTTTGACACGCCCTTGAAAAGCGAACAGAAGCAGATGGCTCAAACCCTGCATCATCTTGTTTTTGGCCAGGTCGAAGCTCTGCTTTTTCCCGTTGCGTACCATCGTCATCTTCTGTCCGTCTATCTCGAACAGTTCGGAATTGTCGTAACTCATTGACAAGAAATCTTCCGACTTAAATTCAAGAGTTCCGGTCAATGTGGTTGCATCTCTGGGGTTGGCTGTGGAGGAACGTACTTCTGTAAATCCGGATGATATGGACTGCGGAGCCTTCTCCACGATTTTTTTCAGTATGGCTTCTGAGTCTTGGGCGGACAGGGTGAGTGTTCCGGCCAGAAGGATGGCAAGTGTCAGGATTCTTTTCATTTTTTCTCTCTTAATGCGGTCTTTCTTATGAATGAATTTTTCATTGCGATACGGAATAGCAGGGGTTGGAATGCATAAGTAATCAGTATTGTGGAGCTCATTCCGATGATTGTGCTGATTCCTATCGAGTAGATGGCGGGATGCCTTGCAAAGAGAAGCGATGCTATCACAATCAACAGGGTGACACCTGAAAACAGGATTGCCGCCTTATGACTCAGTATGAGATTTGAGCCCCCAAACCTCTCCTTGTTGAGCAGTCCGTCCATCACGAATATGCTGTAATCAACTCCTATGCCGAAGATGAAGCTGGATATCATTATGTTGACCAGATTGAACTCGATCCCGAAGATGGCCATCATTCCCTGTACGACGTACCAGCTTGCGAACATAGGCAGAAAGGCTATCAGGGAGATGATTATGCTGCGGAAGGAGAGAAGAAGGACTGCAAGCACAAACAGTGAGGAAATGAGCAGGACCACATCGAAATCATCGTGGACGATTTCCACCATATCCCCCGTGTAGAAGAACGGGTCAAGCACGACCACGTTGGCGGCGTCGGCCACTATTCTGTCAACTTTGAGGTCTCTGCGGCTGTCAAGCATCACGCTTGACATAACCAGCCATTTGCCGTCGACGTTTTCCACGTAGTTTGACATAAAGGCCTCAGGGAGGGCTCCGCTGTCGTAGAGTGACTGAGGGTCGTAATCGACTTCTGTCATCAGGCGGAACGTTGAGGGAATGTCAAAGCCGGTTTTTTCCTCCCACCCATATTTTTCGGAGTATGACGTCAGAAGTCTATACCCTCTTTCCACTCTCTCCGGGGTCCAGAATTCTTTCCAGGCCGCGATGTTCTGCCGCTGGTCCTCTTCGGGGAGGAGGAAGGCCTGCGGGCTGTTGAAATCGAAGATAGTGCCTGATCTCTTGAGCGAATCCAGAACCAGATATACGGCTTTGTTCATTACCAGGGCGCTGTCCAACTCTGATGAGCAGGCCGCGAAATACTGGGGATGGTGGAATTTGTTGACCTTTTCCGAATAGAGCTTTTCCGATTCCACGACTTTGGGCTCGCGATGCCCGATGTTGCTCAAGTCGCTGTCGAACTTGACGTTTCGTGATGCGACCGCCGTTATGCATATTATCGCTCCCAGAACAATGACTGCGACTTTATTCCTGTCAAGAGGGTAGGAGTTGATGGCGTTGATGACGGAGAAGGCCTTTTCGTTGCGCCCTTCTTCCTTTTTGTTGAAGAACTGGGGCAGGAAGGCGAGGGCGAAAAAGGTCGTTCCCACCAGTGTGAAGGATGCGAAGAGTCCGAAATCGCTCAGCAGTTCGCTGGAGGTGAAGAGAAGGCCGGCGAAAGAGCCGATTGTCGTGAGGCTGCCCAGAATGACGGGCCTGGTCTGTTCACGTATTACCGTCTCGGGGTCACTTACGAATTTGTAGTGTGTGAAGACGTGAAGGCAGTAACTGAGCGCCACTCCGAGAACGAGGGCGCCTATGCCTATGGCTATGAATGACATACTGCCTTTCAGCCAGTAGATGCAGGCAAGCGAGAAAACGGCTCCATAGACGACGGGGGCCAGAAGCAGCAGGAGAGTCCTGCGCCCCCTGAAACAATAACAGATAATGAAGCAGATGATGACAAGTGAGATGCCTACGGTGGTGGCAAGGTCCTTCTTTATCTGTTTCGCATTGTAGGTACCTTCAATGGCCGCACCGTGGTAGAGAACCTTCATAGAAGGATTCTCGTCCCGGAAATGACCGGCCGTCTCTGACAGCATCCGTTCCATCTCCGTTCCCGCTTTGGTGTCCAGGGAGGGGAAGGATGGTGCAATATATGCCAGGGCTACGGTGCTGTCCGCGCTCAACAGATGTCCGTCAACAAGTGCGTATGAACCGAAATTTTTCAAAGGGGAACCGCCCTCGATAATATTGTCGATGGCCTCTGCGTTCATCAGTGAATCCAAAGAGGGGTAAAGATGTGCCGGGATATGACAGGGGAGTGCGGTGGTTGCGTAATCCACCAGATTCATTATGTCGTCGGCATCGAATCTGTATAGGATGTTGCTGATGAATCTGCCTCCGTCCGCTTCATTCAGCATTTCGATGAAGTTGTCCATCGCCGAAGCCAGCTCTTCCGGCGCAACGGCGCTTCCGTCACCGGTGATTTGAATGAAAACCTTGTCCTTTACCTTGACGTCCGCAAAAGCCACAGCGCTTTTCTTGCTTTCGTCCGTTTTGGGAAGCAGGGCTATGATGTTCTCTTCGAAATCAATTCTGGATGCGAAATAGCCGAAGACGAGTGCCGATACGATTAGAATGGAATGGAAGACAGCCTTGTGTCCTGAAAAATAACGGTATAGAGCAATGAAGAAATTTTCCATCAGACGTAGATTTTGGGAACCCTCTTGGAGATTCCGCATATTATTTCATAACCTATGGTATCAATGGATGAGGCCATGTCATCAGCAGTGTAGCCGTCTCCCAGAATGGTGACTTCATCCTCAAAAGCCGCATCGGGGATGCCGGTTATTTCGACCATCATCTGGTCCATACAGACTCTTCCCCTTATCGGCGCCGCCTTGCCGTGAATGAGCACCTGCCCCCTGTTGGAGAGATGTCTGTCCAGTCCGTCGGCATATCCGGTGGGAATGACGGCAATCCGCATATCTTCTTCAGCGCGGAAAGTGCGCCCGTAGCCGATGGTCTCGCCCTTTCTGACGGTGTTGATTTCTGCAATGACCGATTTCCATCTGAGGGCCGGTTTTATTCCCGGCAGCAGGGTGTTGGAGATATCGGGCTTCAGTCCGTACAGGATTATGCCAAGCCTGACCAGATTGCCGTAGGGCGGGTATCTGAGTCCGCCTGCAGAATTCATGCAGTGTATATAGG
The DNA here is from genome assembly GCA_045617505.1 of Bacteroidales bacterium. Lineage (GTDB taxonomy): Bacteria > Bacteroidota > Bacteroidia > Bacteroidales > UBA932 > Cacconaster. The sequence goes on from JAZLIS010000003.1 coordinate 23,496, forward strand.
GAAGCCCGAGGTCGTCCACGGATTCGGCTATTGTCCTGAATTTGGAAATCTGTGCTTGGGTAAACTCTCTTTCGCTGTCGGTGTCGGCGACACACAGATGCGTGAAAAGCCCCGTAAGTTCAAATTCGGACGAATATTTGCGGATGATTCTTTCACACTCTATCGGCTTGTCCCCGTCAATGCCGATTCTGTTCATCCCGGTATCAATGGCGAACTGGGCCTTGAGACCCGCTCCAGACATCAGTTCCGCGAACCCTTCGTTCAGCAGAGCCTGAGTGATGTCGTGGCGTTTGAGTTCTTCCTTTGCTGAAATGGGAGTGTATCCAAGAATCAGAACTTGCCCTGTAATGTCGGATTCTCTCAGATTTATGGCCTCCTCAATGTTTGACACTGCGAAATCAATGCACCCGGCCTCCTGCAGTTTGCGGGCTATGACCGCTTCACCATGGCCGTAGGCATCCGCCTTCACGACAGCCATTATCCTCTGCCATTCCGGAAGATGGGACTTGAAGATACGATAATTGGAAACTATCGTGTCAGTGTCGATTTCTACCCAGGATCTTCTCAGCATATGAGTTTTTTAAAGTGCAAATATAGCGATTCTTATTTGAGAAACACGAAAAACACGGCGGCTATCAGCAGAATGAAGGCAACGATGTGATTCCACGCCAGGGTCTGCCCCTTGAACACCAGCATCACGATTACGGAGAATACCGTCAGGGAAACCACCTCCTGAATCACTTTCAGTTGTACCAGACTGAACGGTCCTCCGTTGATGTCGGAGCCGAGTCTGTTGGCGGGGACCATAAATGAGTACTCCAGCAGGGCGATTGCCCAGGAGAAGAGCACAACTGTCCAAAGAGGGGTATCGGAGGTTATCTTGCCCATCTGCGAGAGTTTCAACTGCCCGTACCAGGCGAATGTCATGAAAATGTTTGACAGAATCAGCAGAAGTACTGTCCAGAGTCCTTGCATAGTTTCGCTTTTTGAACCGGCAAAAGTAACAAAAAAAGAGATTTGGAGAACTGCTTCTCAAAACAGATTTACTGTCGGGGTATAATTTGTGCCGGAAGGGTCGAGGGCAAAGCCGTATGTCACCTTGCCGTTGGTCAGTGCAATAATTCTCGGCTTGAGATGCCGCGCATATCTGATGACCTGCTCGATTACAGCGGCATCGATTGAGACCGACGGGGCCTTGCACTCTACGAGGATATCGGGGTTGAGACTACGGTCAAATACCACTATGTCCGCCCTGTACCTCTTTCCATTATAGATGAAGGGCCATTCGCTGCTCATCCTGATGAAAGGGATTCCCCCCGTTTCGTGAAGATATGCGATGAAAGCCTGCCTGACTCCTTCTTCGGGGGTGAGGGGGACTTCCCTGCGCCGGAGCGGATCGAAGACTTTTTCCATCATACCACACCGAATTGTCCGGCAACCTTCATTTCTTGCACTTTCTGTTCCATCAGAGCGTAGGCTGCGGCATAATCATTGGGAATCACTCCGTTGAGGATGGCTTCCTTGACAGTGTCCTTTATTACGGCAATTGTACGGCAGGGAGGGATGCCATATTTTTCCATAATCAAATCCCCCGTAATCGGGTTCTTGAAATTACGGACATTGTCTTTCTCCTCCACCTCCACCAGTTTCTGCCGGACGTGTTCGTACTGGCGGCGGAACCTCTCCACTTTCTGCTCGTTTGCCGACGTTATGTCCGCCTTGCACAAAATCATCAGATCGTCAATGTCGTCTCCGGCATCGAACAGGAGCCTGCGTACCGCCGAGTCCGTGACAATGTCCGTGACAAGGGCGATGGGACGCAGATGGAGCGCCACCAGTTTCTGGACATATTTCATATCCTCGTTCTGGGACATTGCAAGCCTCTTGAAAAGGGGCTTGACCATCTTCGAGCCGATGTACTCGTGGCCGTGGAATGTCCAGCCCGTTCCCGGCTCGAATTTCTTTGTCTGCGATTTGCCTATATCGTGAAGAAGGGCCGCCCATCTGAGCCAGAGGGAGTCGCTGTTCTCGGCAACGTTGTCGAGCACTTGCAGGGAGTGTCTGAAATTGTCCTTGTGCCCGCGTCCTTCCATTGTCTCTACTCCTTTGAGTGCGGAGAGTTCCGGAAGTACTTCGTCAAGCAGTCCGCATTCGTCAAGCAGATAGAACCCCCTTGAAGGCGTGCCGCTAAGCAGAATTTTGTTCAGCTCAGTTGCAATGCGTTCCGCGGAGAGGATACGGAGCCGTTCCCTGTTCCTTCTCATCGAATCGATGGACTCTTTGACAATATTGAAATTCAATTGAGTGGCGAATCTCACTGCCCGCAGCATCCTCAGAGGGTCATCGCTGTAGGTCGTGTCCGGGTCCAGAGGAGTCCTGATTACCCCTTCGTTGAGGTCCCGTATGCCTCCGAAAGGATCGACAAGGCTTCCGAAGTCCTCTTTCTGCAAGCTGAAAGCCAGGGCGTTGATGGTGAAATCCCTCCTCAGCTGATCCTCTTCAAGAGTACCGTTCTCCACGATGGGTTTGCGTGAGTTGGAACGGTAGGATTCTCTGCGGGCACCCACGAATTCGATTTCCACCCCACGATATTTGAGCATTGCCGTGCCGAAGTTCTTGAAGATAGAGACGTTGGTGTGCAGGGCTGCCGCCACCGCTTCCGCCAGTTCGATGCCGCTGCCTTCAATGACTATGTCAATGTCGGTGCAGGGACGTTGCAGGAAGAAGTCACGCACATATCCGCCTATCACGAAGGCGAGCACCCCTTTTTCCCCGGCACAACGTGCTATGGTGTCGAATATCCTGCCTTTCAGCGCTTGAGCAAACATATTGCAAATTTAAGAATCTGTTTTGAAATGATTCACAAAAAAGTTGAATTTGCAGTTCTGAAAGGATTTGATTAAATTCGTACCCTAATGAAGAAAATGATTTTGGCCGGCATTTTTGCCGTGTATGCTTTCCTTGCCGTAGCGGCCGATGACAGGTGGAAATTGTCGGAAACCGACAACGCCATTGAGCTGATTCCCGGCAAGCCGGTTTCAGACCATATCGAGATGAGCGGTGAGATGATGTCAACTGTTCTCCGATGGCGTGTGGATGGCCACGGTGCGTTCTCCTATGAGCGTTCGCTGGTCTTTCCAATGCTCAGGACCATCCCGAACGACACTCATGCGAGCCTGATGCATAGAGTCGGCGCGGATATTCCATCCTTGCTTTCTGTCAACGGCCTCTCTCTAAGGAATGAGAACGTCCGTAGCGTATGGATTGACGGACACCTCGGCGTAAGGAGTCTTTTCTCCGTAGGCAAAGCCAATGTAGGACTCGGCACAGGTACGGTCCCAAAACCGGCGGTTGAGTTGGAAAGGCGCATTTTCCCGTCAGTTGACAAGCCTCTTCTGGTTGAAACATATCTTTTGAAGAATATCTCCGGCCGGGAAGCGGTCGTGTATATACCGGAATTTGTCCAAAGTTTCAAGACACTGCCCGAGAAGGGTGTGACAGGGTCATATATGATAAGGAGCGAAATTTGCGGCAGCGGCACTTATTCTCTTGCACCGGGTGACACTGTTCAGTTTTCAGCCATTTTTCAGGCATACGAAGCCTCTCACGACCCTGTTTCCGTAGATGCGTGGGAGGAATATGAGGCAAGGATGGCCTTCATTTCCACTCTCGATTCGTCTCTCCGTCTCGAAACTCCCGACAAGGCCCTTGACAGAGAATTCCGTTTTGCTAAAATCCGTGCCTCCGAAAGCATCTACAAGACTGCCGGCGGATATTTGCACGGACCGGGTGGAGAATCCTATTATGCAGCCATTTGGGCCAACGATCAGGCGGAATATATCAATCCTTTCTTTCCATTTGAGGGCTACGCTATCGGAAATCAATCCGCTTTGAACTCCTACCGCCATTTTGCAAGGTTTGTCAACGATACTTATGAACCGATTCCCAGTTCAATCATTGCTGAGGGCAAGGATATCTGGAATGGAGCCGGTGACAGGGGGGATGCGGCGATGATTGCGCACGGGGCTTTGAGATACGCGATGGCGAGGGGGAGCGTTGCCGAGGCTCGTGAATTATGGCCTCTGATAGAGTGGTGCCTGGAGTTTTGCAGGAGGAAAATCAATGAGGCGGGAGTGGTGGCCTCGGATACCGATGAACTTGAAGGACGATTCCCTTCGGGCGATGCCAATCTCTGCACTTCGTGCCTTTATTATGATGCACTTCTGTCTGCTGCAATGCTCTGCCCTGAGATAGGGCTCGGACATTCAAAAGCGAAAAATTACCGCGCTCAGGCAAAGAAGATTGCCGGAGCTGTCGAGAGTTATTTCGGAGCAACCGTCAGCGGATTTGAGACATACCGCTACTATGATGGGAATGCTCTACTCCGCTCTTGGATATGTATGCCTCTCATCGTCGGCATCAACGACAGGCTTGACGGTACTATAGCGGCTCTGACCTCTCCGTATCTGATGACTGAGGACGGGCTTCTCACCCAGCAGGGGAGCGATACTTTCTGGGACCGTTCAACACTTTACGCACTTCGCGGAATGTTCATTGCCGGGGAGACAGGGACCGCTCTCGATTTTCTGAGCCGGTACTCTCGCCGCCGCTTGCTCGGAGACCACGTACCATATCCCATAGAGGCCTGGCCCGAAGGCTCCCAGAGGCATCTTTCGGCAGAGAGCGGCCTTTACTGCAGAGTTCTCATCGAGGGTATGTTCGGCTTGCGTCCGACCGGACTCCGCTCCTTTGATTTGACTCCCCGTCTCTCCGATGATTGGGATAAGATGGCCTTGAAGAGTGTCAAAGCTTTTGAATCAGACTTCGACATTGATGTCAGACGCCTTGACGGTAAGATTGAGATAACTGTTACAGATAACATATCCGGTGCGGAAAGAAAATACAGGACGGCTCCCGGAACTACCATTAAAGTTAAATTATAGCGTATGCGTAAAACGTTGACGATAATCATTCTCTCTCTGACTTTCTTCACCCCGTTCTCTCTGTCGGCGGAAGGGAAGGTTTTTCTCAAGGATTATATGGATAGGAATCCCGCTTATGCCGTTGATGCGATGCCCGCCGTCCGTATGGCTTTGGAGGAATGCGCCAGAATCGGGGCGGAAGAACTCATCCTCCCCTCAGGTACCATCAACATCAAGCCGGATCGTGCCTATGAAGAGTATGAGTTCATCAGCAACAACGACCCTTCCCTGAAGAGAATAGCCTTTCTTCTGAAAGATATGCGGAATTTCAGAATTAGGGGGGAGAATACAGAACTGCTGTTCACGGGATACGTATCTCCTTTTTCTATTCAGAACTGTGAGAACATCTCCATCGAAGGCATCAGCATAGATTATACCCGTCCTTTTGTCTCTGAAAGCCGGATAACAGGTGCCGGAACAGGTTGGATAGAACTGGGCTTCCCCGAAGAATACAAAATCAGGATGAGGGAGGGCCAGCTCACTTTTGAAGATGAGACCGGAAACACCTATCCTTACTCCAATCTTCTGGAGTTTGACCCTGCATTGGCTGAAGTAGCCTTCCACGTTCACGACTATTGGATGTGGACAGAGTCTCTTCCTGCGGTGAAGACGGCAGAAGGCACATATCGTTTCTATCGGAGTGATTTTGGTGAGGCACGTATAGGCAACAATATGGTGTTTGGTGCCTCGGCCCGTCTCAATCCGGCGTTCACTCTGTGGGAGTGCAACGGATTTACTCTCAAGAATGTCAATATTTACTGCTGCTGCGGAATGGGTGTGATAGCCCAATGCAGCAGGGACGTGGAACTCAATAATGTCAAGGTGGTTCCTGCACCAGGTTCGGGCAGGACCATCAGCATTTCCGCCGATGCCACCCATTTTGTAAACTGTAAGGGCTTCATTAAGATGATCGACTGTGAATTCAAAGGTCAGAAGGACGACGCTTCCAATATCCACGGGTGGTATATGTCAATCGAAGAGCGGACAGGCCCATCCTCCGTATTGTTGAAATGGCGCAACAGCGGACAGTACGGCATCCGTTTCATCAAAAAGGGGATGACTCTTGAACTGGCGGATTCCGAAACGCTGGAACAATATGCCCGGATGGTAGTGGATGATGTAACTTATCTCAATTCCGAATACGCTGAAGTGAGTTTCATCACTCCCTTACCGGCACAAACCGGAGTCGGGGATGTGGCGGCTGAGGATGACGGATATCCCAGCGTTCTGATAAGCGGTTGCTATATCGGCAACAACAGGGCCAGAGGTTTGCTGGTGGGTTCAAGGGGAAATGTCGTCATAGAGAACTGTACGTTTCATACTCCCGGGTCGGCGATACTGTTTGAGGGTGACGGACGCTACTGGTACGAGCAGTCGGGAGTCCGCGATGTCACGATTCGCAACAACATCTTCCTTAATTGTATGTACGGCAGCAAGACCTGGGGAAGCGCCGTGATCTCGGTGGGAAGCGGCATACCCGGACGGGAAAAGTCCCGTTACCACAAAAATATCAAGGTGGAGAACAATGTCTTCAGAGGTTTTGACAACAGGCTTGTCAATCTCTATTGCGTTGACGGTTTCTCTTTCAGGGGGAACAAAATAGAAATGACAGATGATTATCCGGTCACGGGAACTCCTGAGGACCGTTTCATATTCAACAACTGCGATAACATTGTAATGGAATGATGAAGAAAACGATAATTGCCGCCATCCTCGTCTGCCTGAATTTCAGTCTCGGGGCAAAGGTCAGGTTGCCTTCGCTTTTGGGGGACAATATGGTCCTGCAGCGCAACACTTCCGTATGTCTGTGGGGATGGGCTGACGCAGGAAAGACAGTCAAGGTCAGTACTTCCTGGGATAATGCCGAATACAGTGCACGCGCCGGCCGCGACGGGAGATGGTCTGTGAAAGTGAACACAGGCAGGGAGGGCGGCCCCTACAGCATTACTTTCAATGACGGCGAGCCGCTGACACTGTCGAATGTCCTGCTCGGTGAAGTATGGATCTGTTCCGGACAGTCGAATATGGAAATGCCGGTCCAGGGCTATTTCGGGCAGCCCGCATACGGTGCCGTGGAGGCCTTGTCTGAAGCTTCCTCCTTCTCCGGGATACGGATGTTCACCGTAAGCCGCGACAGTTCACGTTCTGTCAGGGAGGACTGCAGTGGGGAGTGGCTGTGCTCCAATCCCAAGAATGTCGGGGCATTCAGTGCGGTAGGGTATCATTTCGGCAAGACTCTCAGCAAATATATCGACGTGCCGGTGGGATTGATTTCCACTGTCTGGGGTGGGTCCAACATCGAATCCTGGATGTCAGCCGAATCTCTCTCCTCAATCCAATACGACAGAAGTTTCGAAGACGAATACTATTTTCCGGACTCAATACTCTACAACGGTATGGTGGCTCCCTTGACGAACTTCACGGTGAGGGGGTTCATTTGGTATCAGGGGGAGGCCAACCATCTCAACTACTATGATTACAAAACGATGTTCGTCGAAATGGTACGCTGCTGGAGGGAAGCGTGGGGGAATGACGACATGCCTTTCTATTTTGTTGAAATAGCGCCTTACAGGTACGATGGGGCCGAACTTCGTGCAATTCCTCTGCTTTGGGAGCAGCAGGAGGCGGCTTTGAAGGAGATACCTCATTCCGCTATGGTCGGGACATTGGATTTGGGGCAGTTCTCCATTATCCACGAACCAGACAAACCGCGTGTGGGTCAGCGTCTGGCTTATCTCGCTCTTTCCAAGGATTATGGTGTTGAGGGTGTTCCCGCAGAGGCCCCGACATACAAGTCAATGAGAGTCGAAGGTGGGAAGGTGGTCCTGTCCTTCAACAATCTGGCCGAACCGGATGACCAGAGTGACCCCAGAAGCTTCTCCTGGTTGGATTCCGATGGGAAAGTTATATCGGTCAAAGGTTTTGAGATTGCAGGGGAAGACAGGATTTTCTATCCTGCCCAGGCCCGTTTGAGGTGGTATGACAACGAAATAGAAGTTTATGCCGACCAGGTCCCGGTTCCCGCGGCTGTGCGCTACGGATTCCGCAACTATGTGGAGGCAAACGTCAAGACGACATTGGACCAGCCTCTTCTTCCATTCAGGACAGATGACTGGGAGATTCCGGCCAATGAAATATTCAACAATACCAAGTGATAACCAAAAATTTTTTACCAACAACCATTACTTATTCAAAATGAAAAGGAATTTCATCTTGAAAGCAGTCTATCTGCTTTTCTTCGTGTGCCTGTCGTTTGCAATGTCTGCGCAGGTGCTCAAGACTGTTTCCGGAGTGGTAACTGACGACTCCGGACTCGGTGTAATCGGTGCGGGAGTAGTAATCAAAGGCACTACGACAGGTGTCGCTACTTCTTCCGATGGATCTTTCTCCCTTTCCAACATCAAGGAAGGGACTCTTCTAGAAATTTCCTGTGTCGGATTCAAGACGCAGGTTGTTGCGGCTGCAGCAAAAATGAACATTGTTCTTGTTGAAGACGCCGAATCACTTGATGAAGTGATTTTTGTTGCATACGGAACGGCCAAGAAAGGGTCTTTCTCCGGTTCGGCATCGGTGGTGAAGGCTGAACAAATCGAGAAATTCAATGGAAGCGGCTTCGATGCCGCACTTCAGGGTATGTCAGCCGGTGTCCAGGTGACAAATTTCTCATCAAGTCCAGGCTCTGAAGCCCGTATCCAGATTCGAGGCATTTCTTCAATGTCCGGCTCTTCCTCTCCTCTTTACATTGTTGACGGAATGCCTTATGACGGTGGCCTCAACTCTATCAATCCTTCGGATATCGCCAGTATCACGGTGCTGAAAGATGCCGCCGCGGCTTCACTGTACGGTTCCCGCGCAGCGAACGGAGTCGTCATCATCACCACTAAAAAAGGCGGTGCCGCCAAAGGGAAAGCCAAAGTCAACTTCAGGGCGGCCTGGGGTACGTCAGACCTTGCCATAGCAAATCCTACGACTATCGCAGACCCCGAGCAGACTCTTCTCTACAACTGGGAAGCCCTGTATAATGACTATGTCTATGATGACGGTATGTCACCCGCACAGGCTGAAGCCAAGGCATCATCATTGGTAGTGAGCAACACTCTCCGTGCTGTCGGACAGAAGGGCGGCATCAACCAGTATGTTTCTCCTTTCCAGAACGGTATCGATGATACCAAGTGGGTCCTCTCACAGAATGGAAAACCGTATATCAATCCTGAGCTCAAATATGCCTGGAATAAGGAAGATTGGGACAAGTACGGAGCTGCATACAAGCGCAAACTCCGTCAGGATTATGGCTTCGATGTCAGCGGAACTTCCGAAAGCGGCAAGACAAACTACTATGTTTCCGCAGGTTACCTCAACGATCAGGGTTATCTCCTGCAGCAGTATTATAAACGCTATTCTTTCAAGTCATCAGTAACGTCCAAGGTTACCGACTGGCTGCAGATCGGAGGAAGCTTGACATACACCTATTTCCGTCAGAACAATGGTGGTGTATGGGGAGCCAACCGTGCTATCATTTATTCCACTTCACTGGCTTCTCCGTATCTCCGGAACGTTGACAACACGGATTGGTGTGTTTCCGAAAAGACAGGCAAGAGGATGTATTCCTACGGTGACTATCAGAACGGCGGTTTCTTCGGCTATCACTTTATGACAGGAAACGGTGACTACTGGAACAATGAAAACGATGAAAGTTTCAGCAATACCGACGGCCATTACGCCAGCGCCCATTACTTTATGGACTTCTCTCTTCCGTTTGACATCAAATTCCGTTCAAACGTCAATCTGGATTCCAATATCTCGACAGGCTACGAGTATGGCTCTGCCGTCCACGATACCGATCAGCTGGCTCCCTGGGGTGTTACTGTAAGGCCTTCCGGAGGTTCCGCTTCACGGTCAAACAACCAGTTCCTTTCATTCACCTGGAACAACGTTCTTTCCTGGAACAAGACCTTCGGTGACCACACAATTGATTTGATGGTAGGTCAGGAAGCTTACAAATACACAAGTTCTTACAACTCCACCGGTGGTGAAGGCATCATGGAACTCGGTCTTTATGAGGTTGACAATACAACCCGTGACTGGAACTACTACTATGGTTCAGGAAGAGACGAGTATTCACTTCTTTCATTCTTCGGCAAGGCTGAATACAACTTCGCAAACAAGTATTATGTATCCGGTTCTTTCCGTCGTGACGGTTCTTCACGTTTCGCTCCTCAAAACAGATGGGGTAACTTCTTCTCAGTGGGAGGTTCCTGGAGAATCACCAATGAGGATTTCTTGAAAGATTCCAATTGGCTCAGCAACCTTGTTCTCCGGGCAAGTTACGGTACTTCAGGAAACGACAAGCTGCTCATCCGCGGTTCAAACGGAAGGTCTGCAGGTGAAGTCCTCTATGCATATCAGGGTCGGTATGAGGCTGACAACCTGTTCGGAATCCCGGGACTCCGTCCCAGCCAGCTTGCCACCCCGGATTTGAAATGGGAGAGCAACAAGCAGTTCAACGTAGCCCTCGATTTCTCGATTCTGAATAACATTACCGCGACAATCGAATACTACTCAAGACGTTCCGATGACCTCCTCTATTCAAAGGAGATACCGTACTCCGCCCGCTCAGGTTCGATTTCCGGTACGAATATGAATATCGGTACCCTCAGCAACAGTGGTTTTGAATTCACCGTCGGAGCATATCCCATCCGTACAAGGAACTTCGTATGGAAGATTGATGCCAACGCCTCCACTCTCAAGAACGAAATCGTGAAACTCCCTTCAGAACCGTTCTTCTGGGCCCAGTCCCTTTGCGATTATTACTTCGCGGAAGGGAATTCACTCTATGATATCTATACCTGCAAGACTGACGGAATCGATCCTCAGACCGGTCTGGTAAGATACGTGAAGGCGGATGGAACAATAACCAACAATGCTACTGAAATCACACAGGCTGATTATCAGAAGATTGGCTCTACGCTTCCCAAAGTTTACGGCTCTTTGACCAATTCTTTCAACTTCCATAATTTCGATTTCTCCTTCATGTTCTACTTCTCTCTCGGAGGCTATATGTATGACCAGCAATATTGGGAGAGAACCCGTGTACGTCACCAGACTTCTCCTCTCGCCGACCTTGTTGAATCCCGCTGGCAGAAACCGGGTGATATCACAACGATTCCCCGCTTCACTGAAAACTATTGGGGTACATATATGACAGGACATTGCGACAGGTATGTCTTCAAGAATGACTATGCTCGTCTGAGAAACATCACTCTCGGCTACACTGTACCTGAATCGGTATTCAAGAAGACAGGTATCTCCAATCTCAGATTCTATGTTTCCGCCGACAACCTCTTTACCATCGGAGCTTGCGTCAAGAGATACGCTGAACCCGAAGGGGCACTCAACGGTAACAACTACAACGGAAACAGTGAAACCGACAGCGGACTTCCCGGAGGACGCAGAGTCTTCACGGGCGGTATTCAGCTTTCTTTCTAAACTCATAATCTCAACCAGATATGAAAAAGATTTACTATATACTTGCTATTGCAGCAACTTTGCTCGGCTCTATCGTCTTTTCCGGATGTGAAAAATTTCTGACGACAAATCCTTCAACAGAGATTCCGGATGCCAATGCCATTTCATCCGTGGCGTCTCTCCAGAAAGTTCTTACTTCTGCTTACAAGCAGCTTCTTTTCAACACGTCAAGCGTTGAAAACGGTGACCGTATCTTCGGTGGCATTCCCGGAATGCAGATGTATTGGGACCTCCGCGGTCAGGATATAATGAGCCACGAGAATATGGGAGGAAGCCAGGTTTCATCATACAGTTTCAGCCCTTCATTCACGAGAGCCGACGGTGACTCAAAATATATGTGGTCGTTCGGCTATGCTCTTATCAATCAGTGTAACATCATAATGGATGCCCTCAAGCAGTTCGAGAACGATGCAAAGGAAGCTCAGACTGTAAAGGAAATCAAGGGACAGTGCCAGGCTATGCGCGCAATCGCATACTTCTACCTGGTTATGTCTTATCAGCAGACCTATGCCATAGCCAAGGACAAACGCGGAGTCATCATCCGTGTCAGTGCCGAGGACCCTGCTTCCAAGGGCTTTTCCACTGTAGAAGAGGTTTATGCTCAGATTACTTCCGACCTTTCTGAGGCGAGAGCCAATCTCGAGAACTTCAGTGCCGATCAGCCGTGGAAAATCAACAAAGAGGTTGTAATGGGCTGGCAGGCCCGCGTATATCAGGTTATGCAGGATTGGCAGAAATGTTATGATGCTGCAGCCGCTGTTTATGGCAATCACAGCCAACTGCTTACTAAAGAACAGTGGTACAGCGGTTTTGATGATTGTGTGAAGAATGGTTATAAGGAAGTCGTCTGGGCTATCACCTATACAAACGAAAACAATATGGGTGGCGGAACACAGTTCAATTTCTGGCACAATCAGGATCCCGGCACATACGGAGAGGCCCAGACGGGTATCTACCGTTTCTTCGATTTCTTCGCAACCGAAGATTATGTCGCCCTCTTTGACGAAGGTGACTGGCGTGGTGCCAAAATCCCGGCGGGGACAACATTCGACACTCCTATGGACCTCGAAAAGGCTGAACTTCAAGTAATGTTCTGGCACAGACAGTTTGCAGGCTCTACGGATTGGAAAACCAAGTGGGTCTATAACAAGTGGAAACACTATGGGGACGAAGCCAACCTGACTGTTCCCGATATATGTCTGATGCGTGGAACGGAGATGCTCCTCATTATGGCGGAGGCTCTTGCAAATCAGGGCAAAACTGGTGAAGCTATCACTCTGCTGAATACACTCCAGTCATCACGCGGGGCTAAGCTCACCACAGTCACTGAAAAGAATGCACTCCTTGAGGAAATCTATGTCGAGCGCCGCAAGGAACTTCTCGGCGAAGGTGTTACGGGCCAGTATGACCTTGTAAGACTTCAGAAGTCGCTTACCAGAAAGGGTGTTACCGAGGATAACCCCGGTGGACACTATCCTTACGGAGTCAACCAGTTTGACGGTTATTCAGCAGCCAATCCGGTCGGTACGCTACCTTCAAATGACTACCGCTGGTTCTTCCAGATTCCCGACGCAGAATTTTCATACAATACCGCTATTGATGCTTCAAAGGATCAGAATCCTTTCCAAGGAATATAGCGGGAATAAAAAAATGATTATTTCGGAGGCTGACAGACAATGTCGGCCTCCTTTTGTTCAGGCAGATTCTGAAGAATAAAAGATCCCTTATGAAGAAAATCACTATTGTAATCAGATAGGAATTTCGGGCGGTAAATCTTATATTTGCAATAGTTCTCAAGTAAAACCTCACACTATGAAAAGATACCTGACTCTTTTTGCAACAGCGGTTCTCGCCATAGGTTGCAGCACTTCAGAAACTGATTTCGTCTCATTTGTTGACACATC
>JAZLIS010000004.1:0-3716 GCA_045617505.1 Bacteroidales bacterium
AAACGGCCTACAATAGGCCACAGGAGATACATCAGTTTGCAGGCAAGCAGATACGAACATTATTGGAAAGTTATCCATATTGCGTATGAAACAAAGTATCAAATACATATTTCGTATGACACACATCTTGAATATACCGCATATTCTGGATGTTGGCTTTGTTCATGCATATTCTCCCAAGGCTTCGCCTGACTACATTCCTATCGGTGACAGTTCTATGATAAGTGCCAGATCAGATCAGTAGATTACATACTGAACACCGATACCGCTCTTGGTCATTGGCGTAACATGAATCAGCAGATTGTACTTGATAAAGTTATCGCGGATATTTCAGAGTGGAGCGCAAGAAAGGAAAAGTTGTTCAACAAATCAGAGTATATCAAAATCATGCTTAACCATCTCTCAGAAGTTAAGATGGCATAACCGGCGACCCCTTCACCCATAGCATCTGTCGGAAATTCCGACACAAGGGCGCCATCGACTGGTCATAGATTCAAGGAAGAAGGAAGGAAGAAGGAAGAAAGAAATCACCCAGAGTTAACAGTTAACAAGTTAACAAATTAACAAGATATAATGCAGATAATACTACTGTCAGGAGGGTCGGGAAAGCGACTGTGGCCGCTCAGCAATGAGGCGCGCTCCAAGCAGTTCCTGCCGCTCCTGGAGAAAGAGGACGGCACAATGGAGAGCATGGTGCAGCGGGTGGTGCGGCAGATAAAGGACGCGCACCTCACCAGCGACATCACACTCGCCACCAACGCCAGCCAACTCGACATAATCACCAACCAACTGGGCGATGCCGTATCGGTGGTCACCGAACCCGAAAGGCGCGACACCTTTCCGGCCATAGCCCTCGCGTGCAGCTCGTCAAGATAATGACCGACCACGACATGAAGTTTGTCCGCAAACTCTACCTCAAATCACAGATGTAATCTTGCGCAAAACCGCTAACTTCGCTAGTTAAAAAACAAAATTTATGGGTATAACCTTCGACATAGAGAAGCAGAAGTTCCAGTTCGACTTCGAGCACGATGGAACCAGCGACCTGATAACCCTCACAGGCAGTGGCTATCAGGTGGAGGCATTCGGCAAATGTTTCTACTACGGCTATGAATTCGAGCCGGAAATAGACAGCGAAACCAGGACGAAGTTCATCCAGTACGTCAAATTCTCACCCTCCATCCAGAAGGACGAAAACCTCTCGCATTTCATCCAGAAGGCTATCAACGACCTGAACGCCAAGATTAACCTCTACGACTACGACCTCGTCATCTACCCCGAATCCTCCAGTCAGGTCAACCAGTACATGCTCAGATACATATATAGATTCGCCCAGCCGACCCTAAGGAAATATGAAGCTGTGTTACAGACCACCACGGACGAACATCGTGAACTCTGCACAACGATAAAGAACCAGAACATCCTCGTCATAGACGACATAACCACCAGCGGCTCCACCCTGAACGAAATCCTCAGGACGCTCAGAATACTCAACCAAGACAACTCCATCACCATCTTCAGCCTCCTCGGCCGCAAGAACCTGATGGCGGAAATGGGATAGCAACCCTTTGCGCAAAACGCGAGTCACTCGCGTCCGCGCAAACCGAAAACCACTGACTTTACAAGATAAAAACAGAAGACAATAATATGAGTCAAAACAATATCGATTTCGTAACATACTGCATCGGCAATCTGGCACGTCGATTGGGGATGAATGCCGGTGAAGTATATCGGATTCTCAAGCAGTCGGGCATACTGATGGAGTACATTGTGCCCAGCTACGATGTGCTCCACACATTCGGCAAGGAATATCTTATGGAAGACCTCACCGAATATATGAGAGAAAAAGGAGTATTGGCATAATGGAAGTATATCACGCATCAACAGTCGTTGTGGACCGTCCCGACACTGCACATACCCGTGCATACCTTGACTTTGGCCCGGGGTTCTACGTCACCACCCTGCCCGAGCAGGCACGCAACTACGGCAATCGCTTTATCCGCCGCGGAAAACAAGCCATACTCAACACCTACGAGATGACAGAAGATCTTTCCAAATGGAAGGTCATTGAGTTCACAAGTTACAACGAGGAATGGCTGGACTTCGTGACCGAATGCCGAGTCGGCAGAATTGTAGGAGACTACGACATCATCATTGGAGGCATTGCTAACGACAAGGTCTTTCGTATCATTGACCTTTATTTCGGAGGCGACATCAGCAAAGAGGAATGCCTCAAGCGGCTCATCTACGAAAAGCCCAACAGTCAGATATGCATCCGCTCGCAGCAAGCCCTCGACGAATGCCTTACCTTCAAAACCTCACAGCGTCTATGAATACAGCACAAAATGAAGCCCGTCACGCCATACTTGAAGCCAAGTATGCCCGAATCATCAGCGAAATCAGCGGGATGCACAACGTGACCCTTGAGCAGGCAATGGATATCTTCTACAACTCTCCGCTGCTTCCACTGCTGGAAGAAGGCGTTGCCGACCTTCATTGCCGGAGCGACAAATACCTTGCAGAGGAAATCTGGAGAGAAAACCAACCGAGTTAACAGTTAACAAATTAACATTTTAACAAAATAACAACCCGCGCCACCCCGACACCTACGGAGATCCGGCATAGAACAATAATATATGTCAGATAACGAAATACAGCAGCAGATGGAGGCGATGCGCGCCCTGAACGAACCTATGCCGCAGGTCGGGATCTTCTGGTACGACCCCCAGGACAAGGCCTTCTTCGGCGTCTGCAAGCAGGAACTCACACCAAAACAGGTAGAAGAAGCGGCCGACAAAGGCCTGCCATTCATCAACTATCCGCATCTGCACCGTCAAGTATGGGCCAAGGAATACTTCCGCGCTCAGGCAACAGGCGAAGCTACCAAGTTCAAGGGTGACTACACCCAAGTGCCAAGAGGACGAGTGACCTGGAACATCAACAAGTTCATCGTCTTCGTAGGCCAATGGGCCAAGCCTATTGAGGCTGAGCTCTCTCAGATGATAGAGGAGGAATTCGCACTCCCGTATTTTGAGTTCGTTTATGACGAGCACTGGGACCTTGGCCACGGCTGGTCAGGTGATATGAAATAAGAACCCCTTCGAGGTCCTTCGGGTTATAGCGACTCTCGCGCTGGCGTAGTATCATTGACGAAATCATTGCTTGTCGAATGTAATAGCTTGTTGCTTATGGCTAGAGTACCTGAGTAGTTACGAGTACCAAATCATTACAAGTTATGAGTCAATATTCAACTAACCTCACTGATAAACAGTGGCAAGTTACAGAAAAAATTCTGGACCCGTATCATCGCAAAAGGAAATACCCTCTCAGAGAGACAATGAATGCAATTATGTATTTGGTAAAAACAGGATGTCAATGGCGGATGCTCCCAAAGGACTTTCCTCCTTACAACACCGTTTTCTACTACTTCAACAAATGGAAGCTTGAAGGTGTTTTTGATGAACTCATGGATAAGCTTCACGTCATAGTCCGGAATTTGATGGGCAGGGAGGACACGCCCAGCCTTGGAATCATAGACTCCAGAAGCATCAAGTCGTCCCATCACGTAGATTCCGACCGTGGTATTGACGGCAATAAGAAGATCAAAGGACGCAAGGAACACATTGTGGTTGACACACTTGGGTTTCCTATGGAGATAGTGGTTCACGAGGCGAATATTCATGACAGTGTCGGTGCTCAAACGGTCATTGATTCTA
>JAZLIS010000005.1:0-43450 GCA_045617505.1 Bacteroidales bacterium
AGAACCTCTATGTGGGCACACCGGTAGAGTTCCAGATTGATGAAATTCTGTTCTGGCTGAATGACAATAGCATAATTCAGAAGGCTCCGGGCGGAATGTATTCAATTCAGTTCTCCGCATTGCCCCCGAAGGAAATTGAGGAAATTAAGCAGAATCTCACACTGACGGAGTTCAAGACCACCGCTCAGGTCATAAACTTTGGCAATGCTGCACGTGAAGAATTTGAAAAGAGCCTTGCCAATGTGGCCAGACCTTTCAGCTTCCAGTTCTATTCTGTTGAGGTTAATGAATATACACTGCTCAACAAGATTGAGAATGGCCGTAAGGCGGCAAAGGACTACGAATTGTTCTTTGCGATGATGGTTGCCCGCAATGCCGATGAACTCAATACCTTGAAAAACATCGCCCTTCGCAATTCCACAGAAGAACGTTTCCAGACGACAACATTCGTGGTATTCGATACGACATTGACCGATACCAACTACCAGAGGTTCATCGAGTACCAGGCCAATGCGAAATGTGCACAGCAGCACGGATTTGCCGATCAGCAGCAGTCTCACTCAAAATGTGCTTCCGATATGCTGAAGGAGTGGATAAAGGAAATCCGTCGTGGCGTATTTGAAACATATATTTCCGGTCAGGCAATGACGGCCTCCGCCCTGAAGATGCCTACAGTTGTCAATACCGAGATTGCACCGGCAATCTTCTCTGCAGGCCCGGAATCATTGGACATCATCAAAATAAAGTTCTCAAAGACGTATTGGAAGAAGGCTCTTGTCAAGGATACCGTAAAAAACGTCATATCATACAATACCAAGAATGAAATCAACGACCGTTGCAAAGGTCCGGCAATGCACGTGCCTTTCCTCCTGCAGGATAGTGTCGATGACAATCTCAACTGGAAGACGGATGTGGACCCCGAACATCCATTATACAAGGTCTGCCAATTTGTTGACAAGAAAATCAAATATGCTGACAAGCAGAACACCTTCAATCTCGCGGAGAAATTCATAGAACTTTCGCGTCCGCCGTTTGGATTATACCAGTCATACGCCGGAATGGGTATGCTGGCATTCGCTATGAGACCATACGTCGGGAAAATCTTCGACTTGAACGGTAAGCCAAGAGAGGCTCAGCATCTTGTTGAAGATGTTCTTGAAGTATTCAAGGCCTGGGAGGATGAGAAACAGAATCCGAAAGTGACATTCCGCTTCGAAACACCCGAAGAAGGCAAACTTTGCAAATTATTCATCAAGACATTCAACCTCACAAGTTACAAGGGCATTACGGAAATCAGCAGTCTCAAGAATGCAAGGTGGGTGATGACACATTCTTATATCCCTGAGAAGAAATACCCTCTTTGGTCATTGAAATATGTTTCAGACTCCGTTGCCTCCGAGGACTTGAAAAAACTTGTTGAGAATCTGAATGCCATCTGCGTGGAAATCGGTTCCAGCAATCCCAATCTTTTGGTCGAGACCCTTGATGGCTTGAAGTTGTATGAATTCGAGCTTAAGAATCTCATCAATAACGACATCAACTTCAGAACAGGCTTCTGCAACTTCCTGAAGACCGAACAGACTGTTGCAATGGAAGATGATGAGTTTGATGATGCTACTTTGTACATTGCTCAACATATGCAGTCAGAAGTGGGTATCTGGGATGAGGAAGAAGTAATAAAAGAGTTGATGAAGTGGAGAATCAGTAAAAGACCTCCGCTTACTCCTCCTCAGCCAGTTTCTCCGGTTCAGCCAATAGCACCTATTGCTCCAGTTCACGATGATGAACACGTCAAAAAAGTCAACAGAGCGACCGAAAAGATCGGGCAGATGACAGAAATTGCCCAGACCAAGAATATTCTTAAGAAGCTCATTGATCTCGGATATGACCAAATACTTGATGCTATTTTGAATGATTAGCACATATGATTAAGATTTTCAACGACATAGAATCATTGATGACTGCTGTGGAGCAGGACAAAAACGCAAGTGGCTCAGCTTCCTTTGTGGCGAATCGCTATCCGGTGCGTTTTGTGCTGTTCGACAACTTCAGGGATTGCTATGATTTTGTTTCACGCCAGACCTCAAAGTCTCTGTTTTTCCAGAGCATTGACCTCTGGCTGAATCCTGAATACCCTGATTCAATAGTCACATATAGTGACCTTGCAACGCAGATTTGTAGTTACGTGAACGCAAAATCCATTGACAGCGTAATCACACCGTTCTCTGAGCTTGCAAGATTCTATAACAACAAGACAAGCTCTGAATTCCACGCATTGATTTCAACAATCAAGGCCGTTGAATCATCAAAGGAAGGCTTCGATGAGAAGCAGCGCGTATATATACCGATAGTTGGACTTTTCGGCAAGATGTCAAAATTTGCAAATGACTCCCAGTCAACAATCTGGTATTTGAAAACCTCAGACCATCAACTCAATTACAATCTTGTCCTGACCAATGGTGAAACCTATGGTGTGCACGGGCTTGAAGAAAACTTCACGGTCGTTCATAATGTTACAGAATGGCTCAGTGTCTGGAAAAAGTCGGATATCAGTCAAAGGATAATCTGTACATCCCGTTCAATTTTTGCGAATGCGGAATATGCTCAGCCCGATAATGCTTTTGACTACACAACCTGCTCCAATGCATATAAATTCTTGACTGAAGGGCTTGGCTTGCCGCTTGATATAATAAAGTACAAAGCCGAGGATGAACCGTATTGGAGACGTCTTGCAAGTGAGATTGACATAAACGGTTTCGACTTCATCAAGTTCTTTAATTCCCGCTTTGGCATATTTGACCTTGCTGACTACAAGATATTCTTCAAAACTTGGTTCAGTGCAAAGGATGCTTATAGCAAATGGTTGCTGGGTGCATATTACACCTACAAATTCTGCGATAAAGGCTATATCTGCCGTACACTCAAAAATTGCAGCAACTACACAGATCCTGAATTTACCCGTCAGCTTCTTTTGACCATATTTGAGCTTGAACAGCCGGAAGAATACCTCGAAGAAAGGAACTATGGCTTGGGTGTCGCCGCAGGCCAGAATATCTCTCTCCCGGATAATATTCAAGAGGAACTGACAGGCAAGCTTCTCAAGACGGAGGAGGAAATTGGTTGCCGCAGTGCAATCAAATATATTACAGCATCGTCCGATGCTGAAAAGCGTCTTATTATCAAATGGATTGGCGAAGGGAAGGTGGCTCCAAATGAAATTTCAGAAATATACCCTGATTTGTTCGCGTATCTTAACCCTACATTTGGGACGCAGGATATTTCAAAGAACTGGTGCCTTGAGTATATTGATGAATATAAGAAAGCAAAGGTCATTAACCAATATACGGATGCCGTCTCTCAGATTATACTGACGAAAAATGCCGATGAAGTTGCGTTCAACTCCTGGTTCAATGATTTCCAGACGGTCCGCACTGTAATGAACAGCAGGCAGGATATCAATACTTATTTCTGGATTGACGGTCTGGGACTGGAATGGGTTCCTTTCATCAGCCAGATTGTTGAAGAAAGGAATAAGGATGGCTATTATTTGAACGATGTGATAATTGCAAGAGCAACCCTGCCTACGGCTACGGATATAAACAAGGTGGATCTCCAGAAACTGTCTGGTGGTACACTCCCGAAAGATGGAGACCTTGACAGCGAATCACACAAAATCCGTCAATATCCTTCTTACATCATATCCGATATGAAGGAATTGCGTAAGAGCATCAATAAGATTCTCGATGAGAACCCGGGTAAGAAGATTGCTATTATTTCTGACCACGGCATTTCATATATGCCCCAGCTTCGCCCCGGCCTCAATCTTTCCGGCATTACGGGAGAGCATAGCGGAAGGTATGCTACTTGGAATTCCGGTATCGCCGTAAGTGATTCGAAATACAAGATTCTTGATGACAAAAGGACAATCTGCGCATTGCGTCACGAATCTTTGACTTCCAAAGTTAAAGAGGGGTCAGGATGCCACGGAGGATGCACGCCGGAAGAGGTGCTCGTCCCTATTATCATCATTTCAGATTGGCCGCAGAATTCAAGTTGTTCTGTCTCAACAAGAACATTTGAGCTCTCCAGTTCGAATCCGGTGATGAAGTTCACCATTTCAGGACTTTCCAATGTCGATATGCCGTATCTCATTTACAACGGACGACGTTATAAGATGATTCTGACTGCAAAAGACCAGTGGCAGACAGAGCCATTGACGATTGCCGCAGATGTTAAAAATATGACACTCTTCGCGGGTGGCGCTCAGTTTGATTTCAAGGTGAAGATCAATCTTGGTGTTGAGGAAAATGACT
This sequence comes from Bacteroidales bacterium, assembly GCA_045617505.1. Lineage (GTDB taxonomy): Bacteria > Bacteroidota > Bacteroidia > Bacteroidales > UBA932 > Cacconaster. The sequence continues at coordinate 4,314 of JAZLIS010000005.1, forward strand.
TGTTTTAAAATTTGAAGGACAGATAAAGATGAAAGAGGAAATTTCAAATAAGATTCGGACCTATTTTGCTCCGATGGCAATCTATAAAGACCCTAATTCAACAGACAGCCTTTTCGCCGGACGCAACCTGCCGTCCTTCGTGAAAGACTATCTCCTCAAGAGATATATTGATGCCAATGGTGTTGTTGACAGAGGGCAGCTTACAAGTTTTCTGGACAAAGTCATACCAAAGGAGGCTACCTCTGTAAAAGACCGTCTGGGGGCTGGAGAAGAGGTTACTCTTCTCACCAGATTCACCATTGTCATTGACCTCGTTCACGGATTGCGCCGCTTTTCAATCCCCGATTTGGGCATCAAAACAAACGAGGGCCAGATTCCTGCATACATATACGAACAGCATAAGGGCGAACTTGTGGATGGCGAGAAGTGGGGTATCATCAAACTTTGCTTGATGCCGGATGAAAACGGGAAGAAGAATCACGTTGAAATGGTTGATTACAAGCCGTTCAAACCTTATAAGTCTGTCGATCTCGATTACTTCAAGGAGGCTCGCAAATCATTCACAGTCGAAGAGTGGATTGACGTTTTGCTTTCGGCAATGGAATATGATGCCGACACATTCGCAAGTATGCAGCAGAAGATTGAATTCCTGACACGTCTGTTCATCTTCATCGAACCTCGTCTTAATGCCATTGAACTTGCCCCGAAAGGAACCGGCAAGTCCTACGTGTTCGGCAACCTCTCAAAATACGGCTGGATTATCAGTGGCGGAAAGGTTACTCGTGCGAAGCTGCTCTATGACAAGACCAAAGAGCAGCTCGGTATCTTGTGTAACCACGACTATACAGCCTTTGATGAGATTCAGACCATCGCTTTTCAGGAGCCGGCAGAAATTCAGGCCGCATTGAAAGCATACCTCGAAGCAGGCAAGACTACCATAGACAATAAGGAGATTACATCAGAGTGCGGATTGATGCTTATGGGCAATATTCCGCTCAACGAGCAGCGTAAGCCTGTCAATTACCGTTACTTTGATTCGCTGCCTACGAGTTTCCGCGAATCCGCATTGCTTGACCGTTTCCATTGCTTTATCGAAGGATGGTACCTTCCTCGCATAACAAAAGATATGGTCTATAAAGGATGGACAATCAACGTTGAGTATTTCTCTGAAATTATGCACAGTCTGCGTACGGAGAATATCTACGGAATGCTGTTCGACCAGCTGGTGGATTATGACAAAAACGCTGATATGCGAGACTTCAAGGCCGTGAAACGCATCGCAACAGCGGCTATGAAATTGTTCTTCCCTCATTGGAAAACAGTTGAGGATGTCAACCTTGAAGAATTTAACGACTTCTGCCTCGAACCGGCAATCCGTCGCCGTGGAATCATCAAGACACAGTGCCATCATATTGACCCTGAGTTTAAGACTGCAATGCCGAGAATTGAAGTAAAGCGATAGTCAATGGATCAAACGAAACTTGTCAAGATTCTCAGGTTAATGAAACTGATGACGGGCAATGTCAGCAGTACCGTCACGCAGTTTGCCAAAGAACTCGGCACCACCTCCAGAACCATCTACCGATACATAGATGATATCCGGGAGGCTGGATTTGTTGTAAATAAGCTGTACGGAAATGTATTTCAGATGGGGACGATGACCAAAGGGCTCACTGACTTCAAGAAACTGATATACTTTACCGAGGAGGAAGCTTTCATTGTCAGCAAAATGCTCAATGGCCTCAATGACACTCATTCCCTGAAGCGTGACCTGCAAAAGAAACTTGCCAGCATTTACGACTGCACAAGCATTGCCAACTATCAGGACAATCCATCCGTAGCATCAAACATCGAAGCCATAGCAGCAGCAATTAAAGCCAAGAAACAGGTCATATTCCATCAATACGAATCAGCCAATAGCGACCAGGTCCGTGACAGACTCGTAGAGCCGATTGAATTCACGCTGAATATGATAGACGTTTGGGCCTACGATGTTGAGAAAGGCGAAAATCGCATCTTCAAGATATCAAGAATAGCGCAGGCGGAAGCCCTTGAAAAAGATTGGGAATTTACAGCATCCCACGCGGTCCAGAGGCCTGATGTGTTCCGAATGACTGGAGACGACAACATCCGCGTCAAATTACTGCTGAATACCCGGGCCAAGAGCCTGCTCCTTGAAGAATACCCACTCGCTGAACGAGACCTCAAGCGCATCGACAACAAATGGTATCTTGATACCGAAGTCCATCAATTGGAGGGCGTTGGCCGTTTCGTTATGGGCCTTGCTGCCGACATCCAGATTGTTGAAGGTGAAGCACTACGCGAATACATCCGCCTGTATCGGGATAAGCATATCAGCACAATATAGCCCGTATCGTATCGGGACATAAAATGTCAAGACTTTCTATGTCATTCAATGAAAATACCGCTGTGCACAACTTATGCGTGCTCGGCGGTAAAAAATGTAGAGGATTGACAAGTATGAATCAGTTTATGTTGACCGTTTTAAGCAGTGACTGATCCTGCCAGTAATCTATTGCTCCTCTGTGCTGAAGCCTTCCGACTATTACTGCAGGATGAGTTCCATATTTAATTGCAGTGCGCTTGATATTTTCAACTGAATAATCTCGCGAATCAATTATGCTCTGCTCTTCGCTTTGCGATAACATCAAGTTTGAGGCGAATTTATCTGCTTCTTGTTCCTTCAAAATGTCTTGGTCGAAACAACCTGCCTTCTCAAGGAAAATATCCTTTTTCCCATGAAGCAATATATGACCTATTTCATGGAAAAAATTAAACCAGAAAATATCATATCGCTTATATCGGTTGGAGAGTTGTATAATTGGGACATCGTTAATCCAGCGTGTTGCGCCACTAATTGGAGCTTTTGGAAGACACTCTGTAGAAACCAGTTTAATGCCGCAATCCGCACAGAGCTGCTGCAAAACAGAATAAAAATCAGTTGTGTCATCTACCATGAGTTGCTTCATCCGAGGTAACATGGATTTTAACAATCTGTCATTATATGAAACATCCAAGTTTACGTTGGATGCCTGAATCTCTCCTCTGCGCAGCCAAGCTGACATTGCGTGAGGATCTTTTGCATGCACTAAAGAAATTCTGAAAGCTACTTTCAATTCTTGATTGATATAATAGTCATTCCAGGCCTTTTCTGTGCTAATCGCAAAAAAAGAAAACAATGAATAAACTTTTTCTTCCACACTGGTTGCTGACTGAATCCAGCCACGCTTAATCATTTCGGCAATAGGGAACTTTCTCATCCAATCAGCAGAGGCTGCCGCAGCAGCCTCGCGGTTTTTTCTCTCAACATACTCATCATATGACTGCTGTTTCCGAAGCCAAAATGATGCTGGGATTTGTGTCACATTCTCAAATGAGACGGCCATTTCAGTGGTGATTGAACTTTTTCCACCGATAACTGCAATGATTGTCTTTTCCGGCTTTGACGTTCTAACGGCAAACTCCTTGATGCTCATGCCCATTTCTGACAACTTTTCAGACAAGGTCTTACCGGGATGAAAGACAATAGCAAGTTTGGAGATTTCTGCTTTTATACTCATAACTTCTTGGTTCATAACTCAAGTTTTGCCAGGACTTGAGACATTTGGTAATTATATATTAATGATTGATGTATTATTTCCCGTGGTAGTTTTCAATTTCTTCAATCTCAACACCTTTTATCTCTATCCAAACGTATTTGCCATTCTCATCTACAGGGATGGGATCTTCGTGAGGAACAAATATCAATCTGTAAGGCCCATCAAGAGAAACTGCCCATTGTCCTTTCCTATTCGCAGACAATTCATGATAGTTACCAGGGAGATTTCTTACATCCTCAAGAGTGTTTGCATCCATCAAGTCACCGATTCTCTGAAGATATTTTTCAGAACGAACAGGGCCAAGCTTTCTCACACTGTATGTCTCATCCTCCGCGTACTTTTGGAGTTGTTTGTTCTTATATGTTACTTCCATTTAACTTACAGATACTGTATATCAAACTTTGCGCAAAAATAATACAATTTTTGATTAACACAAAATGTTATTTAAAATATTTTTGAATAACATTATTTTCTTCAGGGAAATCATTGATATGTCTTAAATCAAAAGGTCACACTCGTCTCGCTCCTGTAGCCAAGTTCACGGCTTCTGAAAGCAACGAAGACTAGTCCGTAGGTCGAGAGACCGGTAATTTCTGGATGCCCTCCGTGGAGAAATCTGCGGAGGGTTGTTGTTTGTATGCTGAATGGAATTTCGTATCTTCGCAACTGCCACAGTTCGAAAACCTGGGCAGATATAAAAAACTAAACCCGGTAGCTTGAATTGCTTCAGGGGCTATCGGGAATCAACGATGCAAATGTACGAATAATTTTTGATTTGACAATAGATTATGAAATTTTGTGAGTTTGAGAAGATTATGTCCTCAAAGAGAATGAGGAGATACGTGAATGCCTGTGGAGGAGACACTCGCAAAGGTATGAAGTTGTACAGGATGAATCTCCACCTCGCCGAGGAGATGTTCACAATAGTGGGCTGCTATGAGGTTGCTCTCAGAAATGCAATTGACAAGATAATGGTTGCAAGCAATGGAAATGATTGGCTCAGGGACGCCATTCAACCAGGCGGAATATTTGACAATCCAAAATTCCACAATACAACCAGAATGATGAAGAAGGCTTACGCCGAGCTCGTAGGCAATGGCAAATACTCAAATTCAAAAATGCTCTCCGCTATGGAATTTGGCGTATGGAAATATATGTATTCCAATCCGCAATACCTTGCTACCGGAAGGCAACTCCTGAAGGCTTTCCCGAATAAGCCGAAATCCACTCCTACAACTCAATATAACAATCAATACCTCTTCAACGAGCTGGATGCTGTGAATAGGATCAGGAACCGTATTGCTCATCACGAACCGGTATGCTTCCTTCACGATCTCGACCAGATATCCACAACTCATCTGATGAGCGTATATGACAAAGTTATGACTTTGTTCAGCTGGATGGGCATTGACAGCAAATCCCTGCTCTACGGGATGGACCACGTCAAGGCCGTATGTAAGGAGATAGAAAACATGAAATGATAGCTTGACGGAGAGTAGCAAAGTTCGCTTCATCCGACGAGCATTCTGCTCCTCAAGACAAGAACCCCAGCGACCAAAATTGGTGGCTGGGGAATTTTTCTTCATTTCGGTTTTCCGCCGATTTTTGTGCTCTTTGAGTTTACTTCAGTTTAATACACACAACCCTAAAAATTTGTGTATATTTTTGTGTATATGACCTGTAACTCATTGATACACAATATAAATTGTGGAGATGGGCGGGGTCGAACCGCCGTCCGAATAAAGCACCAGAGGGCTTTCTACACGCTTATCCTTCCTTTGATTGTCGGGGAGCGGCTGCCGGAAGGCGAGCCAACGAACCCTTATCTTCTGAATCTTGGCGCGCTGTAGAAGAGTCGGCGCGTGCATCCTTCCTGAATGATATCCCGAATGCCGTTGATGGAAGGAGCGAACTCCGGCGGGATACTCGTCGCCATGGACCTGGTCCACGCGATTAAGGAGTCTGCCTCAGGCTAGACTACGCAGCGAGTGCATAAGAGTTGTTGCCAGTTATGGCTTGAGGTCTGGGATTTACGAGAGGGGCCACGACTCTCGACGTGCTTACCGTCCGACATCATTTACCGTCAAAACCAATACATCCCCATTAGTCAAACGACACTGCAAAGATGCAAAAACTTTGCGAAAAGTTGCACCCGTCAAAAAATTATTTGACGTAATAATCTATCATATCACTGATGGCCTTCCGGCAGACGGGGCAGAATCCCGGAGCAGTATTATTGAGCATACGACACTCATAATAAGGACGGTAGCATCCCTTTTCCATATATCCGGCCCCCTCGAAGACTCCGACAACGTCATACCACTTCTCAGGGTCCGCCGGAGTGGGCACCGGAGTGTCAGGATCGACCATATCCTTCCACTTAGAGCCGAAGTCGGTCAGATTGGTGATATTGGGTTCCCATGGTTCGATGCCGGGCAGATAGTAATCCTCAAAGGCGACGTCGGAAGTGTAATACTCGTCGGCCAACCCTGCGAAACTATGCCCGAACTCGTGGACCAGCACCACCTCCGACAATTTGTTGTCCGAAGTTCCCAGAGCGTATGAATTATAGACTCCCCCGCCCCCGTATTTGGATTCGTTCGCCACAACTATCAGAGCGTCGTGCGGAACCCCGGCCGCCGCCTGAGCAATCAGCGAATGATCCCAGACCGTAAGATATCTATCAACATAGAAGGTATCGAACATTGAATTCAGCACGGTGCTGCGCCAGATGCCCTCCTGAGGGATATCCACCCCGTTGTCTGCCGATGCGCTCTCAACGAACCACAGGTTGAAATCATCCCTTCTGGAAGCATACGGCTCCAGCGAGAAGAAGGTCTCTACCAGCCTTGCGGCATCGCTGCGGAATTTCTCCATATTGTCAGCCGTATATCCTTCAGCAACAATGGCGATATCAACCTTTTCGGAAGGGTCTCCACTCAGAGAGGAAGTTGCCGGCCACACTCTTTCCGGGCAGGGAACTATGTGCCTGTCGGAAGGGTCAATGTCGAATTCCGTGAGGACGGTGAACCTGCCAGTTGACCGGACTCTCCGATAGATGACAAGATGCGCTGTCTCCTTCGGCATCGGAATCCAGATGCTCTGTCCCGCCGACATAGAGACGACGGAGGCCTGTGCCGTTGTCGTCCACTCGTCGAAGAGGGTGCAGAAACCGTGAGAATAAACCAATTTTCCCCCGGAGAAAAGTTCATAGAAATACTGCCCGTACCCGAAAGTGTCAATCAGATTGGTTTTGGATGCGCTCCACAGTGCCTCCTTCTGCAACCCCTTGAGACAGATGGACTGGGAAGATGCGTTCCCTGCCAGTTCAAGGTCAATCCGCAGCCTCTCCGGAGTGAAGAAATTACTGTAATCGACTTTCCCCTCAAAGGTGGAACTGACAGTCCCGTCTCCGTTGGAAGCGGGAACTTCACTGCAGGAAAGCACTGCTGCTGACAGCAGAATAAAAAACAATTTTTTCATAGCAGATATGATATTGACTCCGGCCCCTCGTGGCAGAGAAGGTCGAGGATTGAAAGATTCGGCTGAAAGCCGCAACGTGATGAGAAAATCTGGTAATACTCCCGGTTGAAGCCAAGTTCATCGAGAAGGCTTTCTCCACGATACTTCGGCTGGATTCTTGCCCTGAAATCCCCTGCCCCGCAATCCGGTCTGAAAGAATCCGTGAATTCAATCTCTGCCTTGATTCCGACCAGCTCCAGCAATTTTTCCGTCAAGGCTATGTCCAGATCGAAGAGAAACTCTGGTTTCTTCCGCAGAATCTCCAGAAAATCATCCTTGTAATAGAGATAGAACGGAGATGAGTTGTACGCTGCCTCGATGGCGCGTGTATGCTGCTGAAGCCACGGCTCGCTGTAATCGATGCGTATGTCCCTTATCGGACGGGCGTGAATGATATCTTTGACAACAGGAATTGAAAGCTGCATCACACCCCCTCCGGAATATATCCGGCAGCGGTTGCGATAGGACTGCTTCTGATAAAGTTCGTTCTGCTCGACAAACACCCGGCCGCTCTGCGCGATGGCAAAGAAATACTCCACAGGAGGGAAGTAAGCCGCGGAAAGGGTTACTGTGTCGAAAAGAGCCATCAGCGTTTCACGATTCCCCTGGAGGAATGCTCTATGAAATCGAGAATTGCCGTCTTGTGAGCGCTCTCGGGGAAGACCTCCCGAATCACGCGGCAGGCATCGGAGATATTCTTGTCGCTCTCGTAAATCTGCTTGTATATATCCCTGATTTCTTCGATTGTGTGAATGTCGAAACCGTGGCGACGCAACCCCACTATATTGATTCCCTCGTAGATGACGGGATTTCTTGCGGCAAGGACGTAGGGCGGAATATCCTTGTTCACCGCGGCCCCTCCGCCAACCATCGCGTGACATCCTATATGCGAGAACTGATGCACGAGCGCACCGCCACCGAGAATAGCCCAGTCATCCACGTCGGTCTCACCGGCTATTGCGGCAAAACTGGAGAAGATGCAGTTGTTCCCGACACGGCAGTCGTGCGCGATATGGACGTATGACATTATCAGACAGCCGCTTCCCACCTTGGTCAGCAGTTTGCCGCTGGCTTCTGTACCGCGGTTGATGGTGGCACATTCACGAATTGTGGTATTGTCCCCGATTTCCACGTAAGAGATCTCTCCGTGGAACTTCAGGTCCTGGGGGACTGCTCCTATCACGGCTCCGGGGAAAATCTTGCATCCGCTGCCCGTTTTAACATAGTCATAAATTGTTACGTTCGGACCAATCTTGCAGTTGTCCCCTATCTCGACGTTACCTGAAATACAGGTGAACGGCCCTATTTCCACATTCTTCCCGATTTTGGCATCCGGGTGGATATAATTCATTGAGTTCATAGTTTTATCGAATCAAGAAAAGCTTTCAATGCGGTCACATTGAATTTGTGACCTGGCTTGAAAGCCGTGATATGTCCTATAACAGGCCTGCCTGCAAGAGAGAGGTCTCCAATCAGATCCAGAAGCTTGTGGCGGGCGCATTCGTTTTCAAAAACCGGCTTCGAGCCGAGGTATCCGTCCGGTTCGTCGATAACCAGAGCATTGTCCAGACTCCCGCCCCTGATAAGTCCGAGCAGGCGTAACCACCTGACCTCTTTCTTGAAGCAGAAAGTTCTGCTCGGGGCAATCTCCTCCATATAACCGGCACCGTCAAACCGGGTCTCCTGCACCCCTATCACCTTGGAATTGAAATCTATCTTCACCTGATATGACGTGGCGGAAGCAGGCTCTATCCTGAGAAAAGCCCCCCTTTTTTCATCCCTGTATTCAAAGGGTTCCCTGACTGCAATTACCTCCCTTTCAGCATCCTGCTCCGAAAGACCATCTGCCGCAATTGCCTCGGCGAACGGCTTTGCACTTCCGTCCAGAATGGGAATCTCAGATCCGTCCATCTCCACCACTGCATTATCGACTCCCAGCCCCGCAAATGCGGAAAGAAGATGTTCCACGGTACGTGCCTCAGCCTTCCCTGATTTCAGGCTTGTACTGCGCGCACCCCTGTGAAAATTGGCCGCATCAGCCCTGACTTCAGCCCCCTGAAGGTCAAGACGCCGAAAAACTATGCCGGTCCCCTCGGGAGCCGGGCAGAGTGAAATCCTGACGTGTCTGCCGGAATGAAGTCCGACACCCTCAAAAGTATATGTCCTGCCGAGAGTATGCTGTTTCATCATTGTCTGTCAGGAGCGTTCTTGAAGATGGCGTAAGCACGCATAAATTTGTGATACTCGAAAGCCGGGCCTCCCATAAGGACCTGCCCCGGTTTTCTGACGCTCCCCTGAACTCCGGAGCCTGCGGCAATCGTAGTATTGTCCGCAATCGTCAGATGCCCCACAATGCCCACCTGACCTGCAATCACGCAATTCTTGCCGACCTTCGTGGAGCCGGCGATTCCGCTCATTGCGGCCATCACGGTATTCTCGCCGATTTCAACATTGTGAGCGACCATACAGAGATTGTCTATCTTAACACCTTTTCTTATCATGGTGGAACCCATAGCCGCCCTGTCAACAGTCGTGTTGGCGCCAATCTCCACATTCTCTTCCAATACCACGTTTCCGAGCTGCGGAATCTTGTGATAGACGCCTTCCGAATCAGGAGCAAAGCCGAAACCGTCCGCCCCGATAACGGCATTTGCGTGGATAATGCAGTTGTCACCTATTATGCATCCGGCATATATCTTCACGCCGGAATAGATGGTGCAGTTCCTGCCTATCTTCACGTGCGGCCCTATCGAAACCTGCGAATGAATCCTGGTGCCACGCCCGATGCGTGCGGAAATGTGGATGGAATTGCTGCTTTCCAGCCTGGCGCGAAATCCGTTCCCCACTCCGAGACGGCCGTTCAGATCCCTGAAGTAACCAAGCAGCGTGGCGACACCCCCATAGACATCCTTCAGCCTTATCATTGTGGCCGGAATGGAGCGGGCCGGCACGAAATCCTCAGGTATCAGGAGAACCGTTGCCTTAGTGTCATAGATATATCTCTCATACTTGGGATTGGCATAGAAACATACGTCACCCGGAGCTGCATTCTCTATTCTGGCCGGCTTTACAACAACCGCCTCCGCGTCTCCCTCAAGCTTTCCGTCAAGAATACGGGCCAGAGTTCCTGCAGTCACTTCTTTCTTTTTCATACTCGCAAATATAACAAAGAGTGTGGACTAACACAAAATATGCCAAATAAATTTGATAATTAGAGGAATATGCCTTATATTTGCACCGATTGAGGGGACGGGATGTCCCCTCTTTTCGTACACTGACTTATGATAGACAAGGAACTCATCGCCCGGATTGCGCAGGAGCATCTGGCTGACACCGACCTCACTCTGGTTAAAGTGAGCAACAACAAGGAGAACAACATCAAGGTCTTCATCACGCGCGAAGGAGGAAGCGTCTGCATTGACGACTGCGTGGCTCTCAGCAGACACATCGAAAGCCGACTTGACCGCGATGAGGAGGATTTCTCACTGATGGTCAGTTCGTCCGGAGAATAAAGAAACAGAAAAACAATATAAAACATCAAATTCAAAATGGAAGGGTTGAACCTAATCAGCACTTTTGCTGAATTCAAAGAACTGAAGAACATCGACAGACCCACTATGATGAGCGTACTGGATGACATTTTTCGCGCCCAGCTGGCCAGAATGTATGGAGACGCCGAGAACTTCGACATAATCATCAACATAGACAAAGGTGACTTCGAAATCTGGAGGAACAGGACTGTAGTGGAGACGGTCGAGGACCCCAACAGGGAGATTTCACTGGAAGAGGTGCAGAAAATCGACAGTTCGTACGAACTCGGAGAGGATTATACCGAAGAGGTTTCTCTGGCAAGTTTCGGACGCCGCGGAATCCTTAACCTCAGGCAGAACCTCGCCAGCCGCATAATGGATCTGGAGAAAGCGAACCTTTACAACAAATACCGCAACAGAATAGGCGAAATAATCGTGGGAGAAGTTTATCAGGCCTGGAAGAAAGAGGTGCTGGTGATGGATGAGGACGGCAACGAGCTTGTGCTCCCCAAGACCGAGCAGATTCCCGCAGACTTCTTCCGCAAGGGAGATACGGTAAAGGCTGTGATAACAAGCGTGGAGATGAAGAACAACAACCCCATCATCACTCTGTCCCGTACTTCCAGCCTCTTCCTGGAGAAACTTTTCGAGCAGGAGGTCCCCGAGATTTTCGACGGCCTGATTACCATCAAGAAGATTGTCCGTATGCCAGGTGAACGTGCAAAAGTAGCTGTAGAAAGCTATGATGAACGCATCGACCCCGTAGGCGCCTGTGTAGGCGTGAAGGGTTCCCGCATCCACGGGATTGTCCGCGAACTCCGCAATGAGAATATCGACGTGATAAACTGGACTTCAAACGTTCAGCTTCTCGTCCAGAGGGCCCTCTCCCCCGCAAAGATTTCATCAATGAAAATCGACGAACAGGAGAAGAGCATCCATATCGACCTCCAATCATCCGAACTCGCACAGGCCATCGGACGCAACGGAAACAACATCCATCTTGCGGAGGATCTCTCAGGATACAAGATTGACGTCTATCGTATGGATACTGACGTCGTTGAAGAGGAGGATGTGCTTCTGGACAATTTCACCGACGAAATCGACCAGTGGATAATCGACGCACTGAAGGGCATAGGCTGCGACACAGCCAAGAGTGTGCTCGCGATTCCCGCAGAGGACATTATGCGCCGCGCAGACCTGGAGGAGGAGACTGTGGCGGAAGTTCTCCGCATCCTTGCTTCAGAATTCGAAAATTAAACTATAAAACGGGAGGTAATATATGTCAGAAGGAACAGTCAGAATCAACAAAGTACTCAAGGATTTCAACATCGGTCTCTCAACTCTGGCCGAATTTCTCAAGAAAAAGGGAATCACGGATGACATTACCCCGGCATCCAAGATTTCAGAGAAGACTTTTGAACTGATTTCAAAGGAGTTCGGAAAGGAGCAGCTTATCAAGGAGCAGTCCCTGAAGATTGCCATCAAGGTCAAGGAAATCACCGAAAAAGGCTCCGCCAAGGAGACGAAGGAGGAATATCAGCCCGGCCAGGAGGTCATCATCAAGACAAACGTGCTGACAGAGAAGAAAAGGGTGAGCACTCCCGCACCCTCTCCTGCCCCGGCACCTGCACCGGTGCCCGCACCCGCTCCGACACCCGCTCCCGCTCCGTTCAAAAAAGAGCCCGAAACCGTTGAACCGGCACACAAGCAGGAACCGGTATCCGCACCTGACATAAAGATATTGGGCAAAATCGATCTTGACAGGAAGCTCGCCAAAGCTCACAGGGAAGTTCCTGCAAAAGAAACTCACGAGACAGCACCCCAGCCGGCCGTCAATGAAAAGCCTGCGGAGCCGGCACCCGAACCGAAAGATGTCAAACCCGCCATCGAACATATCGAGACCCGCGTAGAGAAGCTGGCCGGCCCGAAAATCGCCGGAACGATGGATTTGTCCAAATTCGAGAAGAAGCCGTCCTCACAGAACAAGGACGCAAACAGGAAAGACAAGAACAAGAGGGAAAGGATTCACAAGAACGGCCCCGCCAAAGTGGATGTCAATGACCCCCGCAACAGCGCCAATTCCAAACAGGGAGGCAATCGCGCCGGCAACGGCAGAAAGGACAGGTTCAAGGCCGTGCATCCTGAGATTGACAGCGATGAAATTCAGAAAGTCATCAAGGAAACATACGCCAGAATGACCGAAGGTCACGGCAAGACAAAGACCTCAAAGCACCGCCGCGAGAAACGCGAGGAGATTGCGGAAAAGATGCAGGAAGAGGCATTCCGTCAGGAGATGACAAGCAACGTTCTGAAAGTCACCGAATTCGTTACCGTCAACGAGTTGGCGATTCTTATGAACAACACCCCGGTGACGAAGGTCATCGAGGCCTGTATGAACCTCGGTCTTATGGTCTCCATCAACCAGAGGCTCGACGCCGAAGCACTCGTACTTGTGGCTGAGGAGTTCGGATACAAAATAGAGTTCGTCACGGCTGAGATTCAGGATGCCATCACTCAGGAAGAGGACCGTGAGGAGGACCTCCTCCCCCGTCCCCCCATCGTCACTGTGATGGGACACGTGGACCACGGAAAGACATCTCTTCTCGACCATATCAGAAAGACCAACGTGATTGCCGGGGAAGCCGGCGGTATCACGCAGCATATCGGTGCCTACAACGTCAAACTGTCCGACGGCCGTCACATCACCTTCCTCGACACCCCCGGACACGAAGCCTTCACTGCAATGCGTGCCAGGGGAGCCAAAGTGACTGACCTTGCCATCATCATAGTAGCGGCGGACGATGCGATAATGCCCCAAACAGTGGAGGCAATCAACCACGCTCAGGCGGCAGGTGTTCCTATGATTTTCGCCATCAACAAGATAGACAAACCTGGAGCCAACCCTGACAAGATTAAGGAGCAGCTGGCCAATATGAATATTCTCGTGGAGGACTGGGGCGGCAATTACCAATGTCAGGAGATCTCCGCAAAGAAAGGCATCAACGTAGATAAGCTTCTTGAAAAAGTGCTCGTGGAGGCCGACCTTCTCGAACTGAAAGCCAACCCGGACAAACTTGCCGTGGGAAGCATAATCGAGTCATCCCTTGACAAGGGCCGCGGCTATCTTGCCACCGTGCTCATACAGAGCGGAACTCTGCACGTGGGAGACCCCATCGTTGCAGGTTGCTATGCAGGACGTGTAAAGGCGATGTTCAACGAACGCGGGCAGAAACTCAAGGAAGCGACGCCCTCCACCCCGGTGTCCGTCCTCGGACTATCGGGCGCACCGACCGCCGGTGACACTCTCAATGCAATGGAGGATGAGAAAGAGGCCCGCGACATTGCCAACAAGCGCGAGCAGCTGATACGTATCCAGGGCATCAAGACCCAGACACATATCACCCTCGAAGAGATCGGACGCCGCATAGCGCTGGGCAACTTCCAGGAACTCAACGTGATTGTCAAGGCTGACGTGGACGGTTCAATCGAGGCTCTGTCAGATTCATTGATAAAGCTCTCAACGGAAGAAATACACGTCAACGTGATTCACAAGGCTGTGGGAGCCATCTCCGAGTCGGACGTACTGCTCGCAGTGGCATCCAACGCGATTATCATCGGCTTCCAGGTAAGGCCTATGCCCAACGCCCGCAAGCTTGCCGAGAAAGAGCAGATTGAAATCCGTCTCTACTCCGTCATCTACGACGCCATTGAAGAGGTCAAGAGCGGTATCGAAGGTATGCTCGCCCCCGAAGAGAAAGAGGAAGTCTGCGCAAATGCCGAGGTTCTGGAGACTTTCAAGATTTCCAAGGTCGGAACGATTGCGGGATGTATGGTACGCGACGGCAAACTCGTCCGTGGCGCGAATGTCCGCGTAATCCGCGACGGTATCGTTGTCTATACAGGCAAACTCGGTTCCCTGAAGAGGCTCAAGGACGATGTCAAGGAGGTGACTTCGGGATTCGACTGCGGCTTGAGCGTGGAAGGCTACAACGACATCAAGGTAGGAGATATGATTGAGGCCTACCAGATTGTCGAGATAAAGAGAAAATTGTAAGAGTTTTTGACTATCTTTGCGGTGCGGATGCCCGAAAGGGATGCCCGGAAAGGGACGGCCGCAAAGATTTATGGGGAATTAGCTCAGCTGGTAGAGCGTCAGGTTCGCAATCTGAAAGTCGGGAGTTCGAGTCTCCTATTCTCCACAAAAAAAAGAGTCCAGTTTGGACTCTTTTTTTTGTGGAAAACTGCCGGCGGGCTGAAGCCCTGGTACTCGCCGTCAAATATTGCAGGTCGACTCGGTTCAGTCTGATATTCTGGCAAACCTTGCTATCCTCTCGTTTACTATTCTCAGGTAATGCCGTCTTGCCTTGTCACTCAAGAAACTGCGCCCCACAAGATTATATGATGCTTTTGGAAGCAGCATATACTTATCAAGAATCCTGGAAACACGAGCTTCAAGAAGGCCTATGCGGGCACCGAAGCGCTCGAAGTCCAGCCGGCAAGGATGTCCGGTTCTTTCATAAACATCGCTACGCTCGATGTTGGACGAAAGTCCTCCATCCAGTCCCAAATCATCGCCATTCAAGTGGATACCCGTATTCAGCAGGTCGTATGCAGGAGCCAGTCGGTAATCCTCTCCCTGCAGAATAAGGGAAAAGTTCTTCAGATGATCATCACCGTTAGCATAGATGTAGTTGAACACCACAAGGTCGAAAAACCTTTCCATATCCACCCTCCAGGCTGATACACTTTGTCTTATCGCATCCGCTATATCTTCGTAGCATCCGCCGTACTTGAAGTGTATCCCGTCCTCCTGCTCATTGCGCCCGAGCACAGAGGCAAAGTCCTCCATAGGAAGCTTTGTTCCGTCG
The DNA here is from genome assembly GCA_045617505.1 of Bacteroidales bacterium. Classification (GTDB taxonomy): domain Bacteria; phylum Bacteroidota; class Bacteroidia; order Bacteroidales; family UBA932; genus Cacconaster. Next base: position 19,854 of record JAZLIS010000005.1, read on the forward strand.
GGAAGTATGTCAAAACGCTTTGTGATATACACTATCTCTCCTTTTGGCGTGAAACAAAGACCATTTTCAGCTGTCTTGATGCCGTACACCTGAGAGGCAATCTGCATAGTCAGATTTTCATTGGCAGGAATCTGCCTGCGCTCCATAAGGGTTCTGTCCCAAGGGGCGGGTTTTAGAATATATGTAGAGCGGTCATCGTCACCTGCTATTCTGATTTGAGAATCCTTCAGAACAGCGGGAAACTTTTCCTGAACTCCGGACACCGAGATTCTGTGCATAACATCCGCAACTACTCCGGAAGCACGAAACTCATCAATGTTGAAATCCAGAAGATGGCTTACCTTCCTGCCGTCAAAAAGAGTCCTGCGGGCTTTCAGGCTATATGTCGAGAAACCTTCCGCAAGGGTTGACGGGCAATTTGCAATATCTGTCATCACTGTATGATTTTAACGTGAACGGCGCCTATGAAATCCTTCCCTGCCATAGCCGAAAGCAGACCGAAGAAATCCTTTTCGTCAAGTCTCAGATGCCGGCAGATGATGCTGCGGTTGGCTCCTTCCGGCAACATATTGGTAAAGAAGGGGAACAACTCCGGGGACTCGTACTTCTCTTTCGTTATCGGAAGAGTCACCGATATTGACTTTCCGCCCGAGAGCAGATAGGCTGAATCATAGCGGAACTCATAACCCCTCCCGGGATGTTGCTCGGTCAGTACACCGGCTTTTGTATTGTTATAATATACACCCAGTTGTCTCATTATTCTCCTGTGACAGTATTTCGTACTCTATATATAATTTCCATTCCAAGGACATCGATAATCCTTGAAACAGTGGCAATTGAGGGGTTGCCTTTCCCCCTTTCTATATCTTTAACAGTTGCCAGGCTCAACTCCGCCAGCTCAGCGAGGTCATTCTGGGACAGGCCAAGTGTCTTACGACGTTCCTTCATCGTCTTTTGAAGATTCATAAGTCTATTATATTAAACCATCGGCTCAAAGATAGGGCCTATTTTTGTAATTATCAAGTAAAAGTATATTAAAGTAAACTTTGCCAGAAGCCATTGTCGTGCGCAGAATCGAGCAGTCCACGCACGACAGCCTCAAAATCAAGACTCTCGTGCGCAAAACAGGGCTCTCCACACACGAAAACCGCTCAAAGGCCCAGACCCGCCGGCAGGGAGATGAGCAGGGAGATGAGCCAACGATGGCTATCCCCACACGGAAAGTCAAGGATCATGAGTTTCAAACCAATTTGTACAAATAATTGCCATTTTGCCTGCAAATAATTGAAATTTAATCGGTTTGCCTATTGTTTCTTTAAAATTTAATTTGTACATTTGTACAACTAAAGAAGCAATACAGCAATGTCTAGACCGACCTGGCTGCAGGAGAAAAAAGAGAAAAGCATTGCAAGGCAATGAACCATTTCAGGGATTTGATTTTCATAACTCAAAGTTAATAACTTCTCTGCTTATAACCTAACGGCAATTTGCGCAACCCAACCCCGCAACCAGCAAAGTTCGCTTTGATTTCTGCCGGCAAATTGCTATATTAGCACAACCAAAAATACCATAACTATGAGCCTTTCCAGAAGATCTTTCCTAAAAACTTCGATAGCGGCGGGAGCCGGTCTGGCCACCGCATCGTCCTTCGGCGCACCTATGTTCATCCCCTCTGAAATCCTCAAGGGGGAGCACGCCCCGTCAAACCGCATCAACATCGGCGTAATCGGCACCGGCCGCATCGCCCGCGACCACGATATGCCCGGTGTGATGAAATACGAATACGCGCACATCATCGCCGTCTGCGACCTCGACGCCCACAGACTCGAAGATGCGAAAAAATATGTCATCGACTTCAGAAAAGAGCGATTCGGGAAGGCCGATGAAGTGAAGACATACGAACATTACGAGGAACTTCTCGCCAATCCTGAGATAGACGCGGTCATCATCTGCACGCCGGACCACTGGCACGCCAAGATAGCGATTGACGCAGTCCGCGCCGGCAAGGACGTATATTGCGAAAAGCCCACCTCCCTGACGATTGCCGAAGGACGCCTTATGAGCAACGCCGTCAACTCGACGGGCCGCATCTTCCAGTTGGGCACACAGCAGCGCTCCAGCGAACAGTTCCGCATCGCCAGCGAACTTGTCCGCAACGGCCGCATCGGCACACTCAAGGAGATAGAGGTGCGCCTCCCCGGTGACCCTGCAGGAGGCAACCCCACACCGATGCCGGTGCCTCAGTGGTTCAACTATGAAAAATGGCTCGGCTCAACCCCGTATGTTCCATATACCGAAGACCTTGTACACCCTCAGAAGGGATACGACCGTCCCGGCTGGCTCCGCTGCGAACAGTTCGGCGCCGGTATGATTACAGGATGGGGCAACCACCACTTCGACATCGCCCACTGGGCAATGGGGACCGAATACAGCGGTCCAGTTGAAATCTCCGGTCAGGCCGAATTCGCGAACAACGGCCTCTGGGACGTCCACGGCGAATACCATACCGAAATGAAATATGCCAACGGTGTGATTGTCAAGGGTATGACAGACTCCGAGGAGAAACCCAACGGACTCCTTTTCACCGGCACGGACGGATGGATTTTCGTCAGCCGCGGAGATTATCAGGCATCGGCCAACGACCCTGCGACACACGCCGGGAGCCCGCTTCAGGCATCAGACCCGAGAATAATCAAAACCCCTCTCAAGGAGACGGACATACATCTGACTGTCAGCGACGACCACCACGGCAACTGGCTGGAGGCCATCAGAACCCGCAGGCAGCCCATCTCCCCCGCGGAAGTCGGCCATCGTTCCTGCTCAGCCTGCCTTCTCCAGCACATAGCAATGAAACTCGGCCGCAGGCTCTACTGGGATCCGGTCCTCGAACGCTTCAAAAACGACGATCAGGCAAACGCAATGCTCAGCCGCAGCGAAAGATTCCCCTATCAGATTGAACGCAGCCTATGAAAAAGATAATCCTCACGACAGCCGTCCTTCTCGCGACGGCGTTCTGCTTCCAATGCCTTGCTGACGAAAACCGCGTGGCAATGGATGTCAGGGATGACGGCAGGAGTCTCACAATCACCAGCGGAGACAAACCTGTCCTGACGTACAATTATGCAGTGACTCCCGCAAAGGAGGGTGTCAGGGCGGTATATGCCAGAAGCGGCTACATCCACCCGGCATACACCCCTTCCGGGTTCATCTACACCAATATACAACCTGCCGACCACCCGCACCACTACGGAATTTGGAACCCCTGGACAAAGGTCGAATACGAAGGGAAAATATATGACCTGTGGAACCTCGGGGACAGTCTCGGATGCGTCAGGGCAAAGAAAATCGAGGAAATCTACAGAGACGGCGAGTCCGCCGGATTCAACGCGATGCTCGAGCACGTAATTTTCGCCCCGAAGGGAGAAAAAGTCATTATGAAAGAGAACTGGATTGTCAGGGCAAGACACACTGAAGGAGGTTTCGAATGGGATTTCGAATCAGTGCTGAAGCCCTGTACAGACAAGCTGGTCACAATCAAGGAGTACCGCTATGAAGGATTCGGCTTGAGAGCCACGGACAAATGGACGCGCGACAACTGCACGATGATGACCTCCGCCGGCAATGCCAGACAGGAGATTGATTTCTCCCGCGGAGACTGGATTTACGTGAACGGCTCCTCAGAAGGGACGAAGGCCGGCATCCTGATTATGTCCTGCCCCGAAAACTTCAACTCCCCCGAACTTCTCCGCATCTGGGATGAGAACGCAAACGGCGGGAGAGGTGACGTATTCATCAATTTCTGCCCCACCAAGGACAGGGACTGGACGCTTGAGAGCGGAAAGCAGTACACACTGAAATACAGGGTAATAGCCTCAGACGAACATTTCACCCCCGAAAAGGCCGCCCGGAATTTCAAGGACTATGCATACGCCCGGCCTGTGGATGCCGTAAAAATCGGCAACCGCATTGACGTGAGCATAGACGGTGAGTTCTTCACCAGCTACCGCTGCTATGACGACGAGAAATACCCCTTCTTCTTCCCCGTCAACGGACCGGCTTCCGGAGCGAGCGTCACTTCAATGAGGAACAGCCTGTGGCCCCACCACACCTCCCTCTTCTTCGGATGCGACTTTGTGAACGGCGGCAACTACTGGCAGGAGGGCCTCGAACGGGGCAGAATCATATCTCTCGGAGCGGAGATAGTCGAAACCGGCACGGACAGAGTTGTCATCGAGGACAGGTGCATCTGGAAACGTCCCGGAGCGGAACCTCCTTTCAAGGACAGCCGCAAAATAACGGTCACCTCCCCTTGCAAAGATATCTATCAGCTTGATTTCGACATTGTTATGGAGGCCCTTGAAGACGTGACAATCCTCAGGACCAACCATTCCCTGTTCAGCGCAAGAATCGCCGATGACCTGACGGTCAAACAGGGGGGAGTGATGATCAACAATCTGGGAGACAAGGGCGAACAGGCCACTTTCGGAGTGAATGCATCCTGGATGGGATTCTACGGTGAAAGAAAGACCGGCACGGAGGGAATCGTGATAATGCAGCATCCTTCCAACAGATGGTACCCCTCAAAATGGTTCACCCGCGACTACGGCTTTATGTCCCCCACCCCGATGTGGTGGCCCGAGGACGACCAGGCCACATATCTGAAAAAAGGTGAAACCATCCCCCTGAGATACAGGGTGATAATCCACAAGGGAACTCCGGAGGAAGCCGGAATTCAGGCACTTTTTGACAAATACGCAAAAGAATAAAAAATGAAGAGAACGGCAATAATCTTGTCTGCAACAGCTGTGATTGCCTCCTGCGGCGTTGAGAAACAGGAAAGTGAAGTGACTGTCATAACTTTGGACCCGGGCCATTTCCACGCGGCGCTGGTTCAGAAAACACAATACCCGCAGGTGTCGAAGGATGTCTATGTCTATTCCCCCGGCGGAGCTGACCTGCAGGAGCATCTTGCCAAGATAGAAGGCTACAACACCCGCACGGAGAACCCTACCGACTGGAACGAGATAGTCTATGAAGGCGATGACTTCCTCGCGAAGATGCTGTCTGAAAAGAAGGGCAACGTGATGGTCACTGCAGGAAACAACTCCCGCAAGACCGACTACATCAAGCAGACTCTTCAGGCCGGAATCAACGTCCTTGCGGACAAGCCTATGGCCATCAACACCTCCAATTTCGAGACACTCAAGGAATGTTTCGACATTGCCGCCCGGAACGGTGTCCTGCTCTATGACATAATGACCGAGCGCTTCGAAATCTCCACCATACTGCAGAGGGAACTTTCCCGGATTGCCGAAATTTACGGCACGCAGCTTCAGGGCACTCCCGAGGAGCCCGCAATCACCAAGGAGAGTGTCCACCACTTCTACAAGGAGGTTTCGGGAAAGCCTCTCACCCGCCCCGCCTGGTTTTATGACGTGACGCAGCAGGGCGAGGGCATAGCGGACGTGATGGTACATCTGGTGGACCTGGTACAGTGGGAATGTTTCCCTGAACAGGCCATTGATTACACGAAGGATATCGAGATGGTGTCGGCACGCCACTGGGCCACCCCCGTCAGCCGGGAGCAGTTCAAGGCATCGACAGGTCTGGATGAATTCCCCGGATACCTCTCAGCAGCCGTTGACGGAGACAATCTGAAAGTCTATTCCAACGGAGAAATCAATTACAAACTGAAGGGAGTCTGTGCAAAGACTGTCGTGACCTGGGCATTCCAGCCCCCCGTCGGAGGCGGTGACACTCACTATTCAGTGATGCGTGGAAGTCTGGCCACCCTCGCAATCCGCCAGGGCAAGGAGCAGAACTTCGTCCCCGAACTCTATATCGAACCGTCGGCACAGGCAGGTAAATCTTACACCACCGCCCTTGAGACTGCATTCGCATCTCTTGCTGAAAAATACCCCGGTATCGCACTTGAAGCCTGCGAAGGCGGATGGCACGTGGTCATACCAGCCTCCTACCGCAACGGCCACGAGGCCCACTTCGGGCAGGTGACCGAAAACTTCCTCAAGTATCTCAAGGAGGGCAAACTCCCCGATTGGGAAATTCCAGGAATGATTGCCAAATATTACGTGACGACAAAAGGATGGGAAATGTCCCAGAAAAATCAATGAAAAGAATCTTCACCATAATCGCTGTGATGCTGCTGGCGGGATGCCTGCACGCTCAAAAACTCACTCTCGCTGACATCAACATCCGCGACCCCTTCATTCTGGTGGAAAACGGTACGTATTATATGTACGCCTCCTCCACTGTCAACGGTATCGGCGGAGTTGCCGTATATACCAGCAAGGACCTGTTGAAGTGGAACGAAAAGGTCCAGGTTATGACCCTGCCCGAAGGAAACTGGTCACGGGGAGGCATCTGGGCTCCCGAAGTTCACAAATACAACGGCAAATACTATCTGTTCGCCACTGTCAACGAACACACCAAATGGAAGATGAGCAAGGAGGGGTGGCCGGACTATATCTACAGGGCCACACAGATTTTCTGCTCGGAATCCCCCGAAGGGCCCTTCATCGCCACATCCGATTTTCCCCAGACCCCGATTGACTACATGGCCCTGGACGGGACGCTGTTCGTGGAGGACGGAGAGCCGTATATGGTATTCTGCCACGAATGGGTGCAGATCGTGGACGGGACCGTCGAATACGTCAAACTCGACAGCAATCTCTCGAAAGCCGTCACCGACCCCGTAAGGATGTTCTGCGGCTCCGCCTGCTGCGTAGCGGAGAATGACAACGAATCATACGTGACGGACGGATGCTTTCTGTACCGCACAAAGAGCGGAAAACTGCTGATGATATGGGCAAGTTTCGGTCCGGACGGATATGCCGAATGCATCGCAGAGTCCTTGACAGGCAAACTTGCCGGCCCCTGGCGGCAGCAGAGCGAACCGCTGTTCAGGAAGGACGGCGGACACGCAATGATTTTCACGGACCTGAACGGAAAACTGCGTCTTGTCCTCCATTCTCCCAACTCCGGAGGAAAAGAAAGAGCGCGCCTCTTCACTCTGGAAGACACGGGGGACAGCCTGAAAATCATGGAATAGCGCCCTTGCCCGACAGGTCATACACGCTGCGTAGGCGGACTGTCGGCGTTTTTCAGCAGACTGTCAGTGTTTCAGTGTGATGAGGATGACCCCGTTGGCACCGCGCATGCCGTAGATTGAAGATGAAGCATCCTTGAGGACTTCCACCTTCTCGACCTCATTCGGCCGATAGACGTTGATATCAGGCACAGCTATACCATCTACGATAATCAGCGGTTCGGTGGAGCTGTTGATGGAAGAGATGCCCCTGATAAGTATCTTCCCGTCAGGAGTGACTTGCAGTCCAGGCACGCGGCCGACGAGATATTCCGTCATAGAGCTGTAACTCAATGCCTCACGCTCGTTGATTTTGACCTGGGAGACAGCATACGTATTGTGGGAGGTCTTTACTGTGCCATATCCGATATTTATCTCCTCATCTCTCAAATTGGATTTGCCGGAAGTGGCTTCAACCCTCCTGATTTCGATATTTTCCCCGATATCCATCAGCAGGTAGGGGGGATAATTGAAGTCGGGATTGCCCAGCCTGTCCTTACGGGCGAAGAGTTCGTGATAGGACTCGCGGTGATCGACCCCGTGACCGAATTCGTTCTCGTGGGACGGGATGAACATCGGAGAAGCGCCTTCCGGCGTCATAGCCGCTGTAAAGATATTCTGGATATCGTTCCAACTCGCGGCTATGATGATGTCGGCAGCAGGCTTTTCAGCAAGCGTGAACTCAAGCTCGTGGTCGGCGTTATCCCCCTGGTCGATGATTGTCCATCCGTCTATCTCCATATGATAGACATTGTTGGGAATCCCCTCCCCCTGATTGCCCCTGAGAGTGGTAAAACCGACTCCACCGACGGTGACAGTTGTGTCATTGCCCCAGATTATATGCTTGTTTTCAGAAGCATAGTCCGGCATCAGATCCTTGGGGAGAACCACTGGAACATTGTTCCTCTGCAAGGCATTCAGCATACTCTTCGAGTAATGGTCACCGTGAGGATGGGTCAGGAAGAAGACATCAGCCTGCGACGCGATGAAATCGGCATCCTCCTCAGAGCCATCCCAACGCAGGTCCAGCAGAACTGTCCGCTCGCTGGTACGGAGTATGAATCCCATATTATAGACCTTCATTATGGCCAGAGTGCCCTCCTTGGGAGCGGGCTTGTTCAGCCAGGCAATCGCACGCAGACGGGCCGACTCGAGATACGCATCCCTGAATCCGAGGAAGGCCGCCTTCTCGCCTTCGGGCAGGTCCTTCAGATAATCAGGAACGTGGATGGGATAATCGAGAAGCTGGAGAGTCATCCGGCGAATCACCGCCTCCTTTGTCTCTTCCCCGGGGGTAGCCGGATTGGCGGCGCTATACACGGGGCCGTATTCCGCCTCCAACTTCTTCACCGCCTCGTAGGTGTCTCCTATCCAGGAGTATTCGTCGGAAGCCTTTTTCTGCTTCCTGACAAGTTTGGAGACAATGCGTCCGGCTTTTGTACCGCGAGTTTCGGCAGCGAACTGCTCGGCAAAAGCAAGCATATCGGAACGCAGCTCTTCATTGGGCTGGACTTTCCAGTCAAAGGCGTATGCCCCGCCGCAAGGGAGCATTGCCAGTGCCAGAACAAAAATGTAAAGAATCGTCCTTTTCATTTCTTGAGTATAAATTGTCCGGGAGTTGAAGGAAGACGCCACCAGAGGACGGAAGGATCGCCCTCCTCAGGGTCATCATTGTCAGTGAATTTCACGTTGAGCGTGAACGAATTGTCTTTGATTTTTCCCACCGGGACGGTGAGAACGGCAGCCTCGGGCTCGCAGGAAGCGGCATATCTCTTCCCGTCGCTTTCAAGGAAGATTTCCACTTTGTCGAGTGCGCGTATGTCATCGTGAGTGCGGACGGTGACGACAATGTTGCGCCCGGCATATTCCACGTCGAAATCAAACCACCCGTCCTGAGGGCCGTGCCAATCCCAACTCTCATCTATATCATAATGGTCGCGGCTCTCTATAGTCACCTTCTCCCCTTTTGCCAGGCTCCTGACACAGTCGGTCAGAACAGCAAGTGTTCCGTTGGCCTTCTGTGGGATGCCCTTGATTTTGTACCGGGCAAAAGTCCCGGCCACAATCTTCTCAGGTTCAACTCCGTCCGGATTCTTCACCATCACCGTATATTTCTTGTCCGAGCGTGGGGCCATCTTTCCGGAAATATTCGGAGTGGAAAATTCCAGTCCCTTCTGAGATATGAAATCCACGCCGAACTCCATCTCGGCGTCAAACGGGTTGGACACCGAAAGTTCAATTCCGAACTCTTCAGGAGCGGCACTGTCAAGCATCAGGTATGGAGCCTTGACATAACGGCCTGAACTCATCCAATAAACCAGCGGCATCGTGTTCTTATCCACTATGTCGTTGGGGACGAGGGAGCCGATGGGAAGATTGGCGATTGCCGGCCTGCCGTCACGGGCGGAGACGAGCATAATGTGGTCATATTCTCCGAACAGAGGACCGCGCAGTTCGGAGTCCCCTCCTGCAGTGGCCAATACGAAATAATCCATCCCTCCCCTATTCTCATAATAGTACTGATGCGTGTGACCGCTGAAGACGGTATATTGATGTCCCTGAAGCAGTTCGTCGATATATTCATATCCTCCGTGATTCTGCGGCGCCCATAACGGGGCGTGCATAAAGACAAATATGTGGCGGCCGTTCCAACCGTCAAGCACGCCGCGGAAATACTCCACCTGCGCGTCGGATATGTCCCGTCCGCCGTGCTCCTGAGTATCAAGCACGAGAAAAAGGTCCGGACCGACATTGAAACTGTAGTAGTTTGCGCCGAAACGCCTGATGAAATCGTCCGTCTGCAACTGATTCGTCATATCGTGATTGCCTCCCACAAAGAAAAAGGGTGCATCCAGTTTTTCAAGACGGCCGAGAATATCCTTCCAGTCGCGCTCACAATATTTCACGTCGGTGAAATATCCGCCGATAAGGTCTCCCACGTTGATGACAAAGTCCGGCGCAAGCCTGTTGATTTCCTCGATTGCAAGTTCAAACGCCCCGGTCTCGTCGCCCCCCGTCTTGTCCGGAAGGACTACGAACTTGTAGTTGTCGCCGGCGAACGTCGGGATGCCTGTCCAGGGTTTCCGGTCAGTCTTGAGAGGTGTGGAAAAAGTCTGCGCCACCGCCGCAACGGAGGCCAGAAGAAGTATTGCACTAACGATTTTCTTCATAATCAAGATTGTTGAAAGCATAAATATAGTGATAATTTCCCACTTTCCGCAGTGGGGATGAAATCGCCACTGCAAACGGCTGATAGGAAAGGCCATCAGAACAGAACCCCGAGACCGGCTTTGAACCCGATGTTCTTGAAAGAGGTGGTACAGACACCGAGCGATATTCCGAAAAGTCCGAAATGCAGCATACCGCCGACCTCAAATTCGGCGCCCTTAACCGAGATATCCGAGACACTCATCCAGGTTCCGTCAATATCCTGCCAGAAACAACATGAACTTCCATATCCCGCACCGGCGGACAAAATCAGCCACTTGCTTACCTCATAGCAGATTCCGGCGGTTATGGCAAGTCTGTCATATCTCTTTTCACCGTTGGTCATTATGCGTGCCCCATCGGTGAACCCGTCTGAAGTGCAGGAATATCCGGAAACCGTCTTGCTGAAGTTGCTGTGGAATCCGATGTAGCCGCCCCATTTCCTGACAACTCCCACCGTTGCTCCGTATGAAAGGGTCGGACCGGCACACAGATTGCCCGAGATAAAAATGGAAGGCCGGCCACCATCGGTTTTCCGGACAGGCACTTCTTCCGTCACGGGCATGTCGGCAATTTTCTGTTCAGGGACCGGCACCTCCGCCGGCTGAGCGGCCACGGGTCCTTGATACTGAATGATATGATATACCGTATCCTTATTGTGAACGTACTGGTTCAGTTCGATGGAACCGATGATTTCCTTGACAAAAACAGTATCCGTGATATGTATGTGCTCATATCGGCGCACTGTGTCCACCTTTACGATGCGCGGGACTTCGGTTTCGGAAAAACTTGCGCTGGAGATGGTTATGAACCCACGATATCTGTTCTGTATGGAGTAGAAACGCTCTTTCTGTGGCTGGTCCATCTGCCCTTCCTTATGCTTGAGAAGTTCGTTCAGGTTCTCCGACAGACGGTGGATTTCTTTCGAGGATTTCTTTTCCATACAGGCATTGCACAATGCTTCGTAGTTGTCGAGGACGACATCCCAGTATCTTTTTGCCCCATCGGTGTCGATTGGCAGCATAATAAGCATTGCGGCAATGAATGACATCAGTTTCATATCCGACAAATTTACGGAAAAATAAGTATCTTTGAAAAATGGAGTTGGAAACTATGCAGGTTGCACCTGATTTTCGCGTGTTGAGCACTTCTGCCACGGGCAGCAGTATGATAGTCCGCGTTGCGAAAAACGGACGTTTCCGGGCGTTGAAGGCGCTTGAGCCGGAATTTCGCGGCAATCCGCGATGCGAGGGGCTTCTGCGTAAGGAATTCGAGATTGGTTATGCTCTTGACCATCAGAATGTCTGCCAGGTCTATTCTTTCGGAGAGGATGAACGGTTCGGACACTATATTGAGATGGAGTGGGTGGACGGGGTCACGCTTAAGGAGTTGATTTCCTCTGGGTTGCCTGACAGACGGTTGTGCCGGAAACTGATATGCGAGTTGTGTGACGCCCTCGACTATCTGCATCACGCCCAGGTCGTCCACCGGGATTTGAAGCCGGAAAACATCCTTGTTACAAATAACGGGCAGAATGTCAAACTGATAGATTTCGGACTTTCCGAAGAGGACTCCTGCTATGAATACAGGATTCCCGGAGGAACGGTCTCCTACGCCTCTCCGGAACAATTGAGCGGAATGCCGGTTGACAATAGAAGCGATATCTATTCGTTGGGATTGATTATCAGGGAAATGTCGGGGAAGCGCTATTCCGGGATATGTGCAAGGTGCCTGAAGCGAAATCCCGCCGGAAGATATGCTTCGGCCGGGGAAGTGCGAGCCGCAGTAATCAGAAGGCCTTTTTTGACAGCATCTGTGATAGTTGCCATAGTGGTGGCTGTGGCAGTCGCCGTCTTTGCTGTGCGCGCTTCCGTGAATCGGGAGAATGACCGCATATTCGAGGATATTACAAGGGAGATTATGGAAACGCTCTGATTCAGTGAAGCAAACTACAGAATCTCCAGCGCTGTGAGTCCGTTGAAGGTTCCGGCCACGTAGGAAGGATGCTTTACCATTCCTCTGATAATGAACGGAAGGTAGAGTGGGAATCCCAGCGAAAAATTGGTGGCCTCAAATTCGTCGCCTTCCTGCAATTGGGCGTTATGGGATTCAAGTACTCTGAAACGGAAGTCTCCGAGATAGACGATTTGCACGAGACGATCCGGATTCCACCCCAAAAGCAGTTTCTGGCCTACGGATATCTCTGAAGTGGCGATGAATTTGGACGGGAAATGTCCGAATTCGACATTTGCGTTTTTCTTCAGATTCTTGCAGAATTCCTTGAAATTGCGTTCTCCGATATATCGGCACAGAATATCCAGCGTCGAGCCTCTGGGCGTGGGATTGCTGTTTACATATCCCCAAAGCCGCTTCAATGTGGAAGCGGAAATCAAATCTCCGTTCGTGCGCTCGATTTCGGCGGACAGCGACTCGAAGTCGGTGGAAGTCGCGACCCTCCTTCCGTACGTTTTCTCCACCTCCGTCAACAGGGAATTCAGTTCAGGGATATGATTGTCCATTTTCAGTTTGCTCTTCTGGAGAGCAAAATTGAGAATAAGACTTGTAGAAATCAAGTTCAATTTGGTTCAAATCGCTATGGGGCGTGCTCGATTGTCCCGTGAAACTTTTCGTTGGCTTCAATTTCCAGTTTGCCGATGTCAATGCTCTTGTGCACTATGACTCTCTCCAATTTCTCGTCTCCGTTGAGACAGATGTATTTGAGATTTGGAGATGCGCTCAAATCAAGAATCCTCAGGTTGGGAAGATCAGAGGCCCAGAGACTTTCTATTCTGGTGTTGAGGCTGAAATCGATGGACTCGCACTGATAGCCGCAGATGTTGATGGCTTCGATATCAGGCCAGCTCCGGAAAAAATCCTTGTCAATGTAGACGGCTCCACCCCTCCAGCATATATGGATTCCTTTCAATTTGGGATTGTGGGAAAAGTCGGGGGCTCTGTCCAGCGGAAGGTTGTTTCCTCCGTAAAGAGTCAGATTCTTGAAGTTGGAAAGGTCCATGGGTTCGGATATGTCATTGTCTCCGATTGACAGTTCTTCAAGAAGAGGGGAGAGCGCCGAGATATCAAGACTGGTAAGCAGGTTATTGGTGCAGCTGAACCATCTCAGTTGCGTATTACGGCTCAAATCGAGAGTTTTGATATAGTTGTTTTCGCACTTGAACTCGAACAATTCCGGATTTGCGCTGACATTGACGGATGTGAGCAGGTTATTGTTGCATCTCAGAATCCTGAGATTGGCATTGTGGCTGACGTCAACCTCCTTGATATAATTGCCGTAGCAGCCAAACTCCAGCAGTTCTGTGTTTTCACTGACATCGATTGCCTGCAGATAAGCATCGTTGCAATAAAAATATCTCAACTCTTTGTTGGACGAAACGTCAAGACCTTCGGAAAAATTATTCTGGGCACACCGGAGGTCTGTCAAAAATCGGTTTGTGGAAAGATTGAGGGAGGACAGGTTGTTCTCCCAACAATACAGCAACTTGAGTTTGGGACACCCCGACAAATCGAATGACTCCAATCTGTTGCAGATGCAATGAATTTCCTCTATATCCGAATAGCCCTCCGGAAGCAACATCTCTTTCAGATTGTTGCCGTCTGTTTCAACATAACGGAGGTAGTTGTTCTGCCGGAGGTCAATCCTTGTCAGCCGTCCCGTTCTTCGTTCAACGTCTGAACCGTTGCAGATGAGAGTCTGTAGATTGGAAAAACATTCAATCCCCTCAATGTTGCTGATGCCGTCTGTGCAGAAATCGAGTTTGGTGATTCCTTCCGCTTCCTCAAGGGAGAGCAGGCCGTCGCCGTTCCTGTCATAATCCCGCAATATCAGTTTTTTGAAAACAGGGTCGGGCATCGTGATCATAGATTTGATTTCTTCCGTGCTGAAATGCTTCTCCTCCGAAAGAACGTCATTGATGCCGTTCGTGGCGAAAGCCCGGACAACATAATCGGTGGCGGGGACAAGCCCTTCGAGATTGGCTTTGATGGCTCCTCCGGAAGGCTTGACCGGGATTTCCTGTGTCAGGGATGCATCAACTCCATTCAGCAGAAACCCATAATTCAAGCCGTCGGCCGCATTTCTGACTTCACACTGCACAATTCCCGCCAGGCCGTTCAAACTGATGGACACCGGCCCGAATTCAGGGGGCGGGAACTTGTCAGGGGACGGCTCGTTACAGGAAACCGCCAACCATATTGCGAACAACACCGCTGTCAAAACCTTTCTCATCGAAGCGCAAGAGTTTCTACGGGACAAAAATACACAAAAAAAAACGGATAGTCCGCGCACCGTCAAATGGACCAATATGAACTTGATTCATAGGTATCTATTGACAAAATTTGCGGAAAATTTGAGTAATGAATGATATTCTGTTCAATCCGGGTAAAAAAGACAGGCTCTTCTTTTACCTCTATTCCGCCAGAGAATGTTTCGATGTGGTGGAATTCACGGGAAATGTCGCAAAACACATTCTGAGCAACACTCCTCATCTGGATTTTCGACAGAGAGGCGGAAGTGGAGTTACCGGGCACATCAACTGGTATTATTCAGTTGCCTTGATAAACAGATGGAACGGGAACGTTTGTGTGGCTTTTGACTCACATCTTGATTCAGTTCCCGAATGCATTAAGATTGACGGCAAGACATTTCCTTCTGCCAAAGAGAAGGATATCAGTGACGAAGTAACCCGCATTGTCTTCTCCGCCACCTTTACAGATCCCGAAGCCGCATCCCTCTGGGCCAGTGGGGTCATTAGGCAGTGCCTTTGAGTTGATTATTTTTAACACCAAATAAATAAGATTATGAAAAACAACAATTTGAACCAGCAGTCAGCGGCCTACACCGCACCTTCAGTCCGCGTAGTGAATGTCAATATGAGGTTCGGGGTTCTTCAAGAAACGAGTAGCGGAGAGGTACTTTAAAATTCGTATTTTTCTCATTGAGAATGTGAAGCCTGTCTTTAGAATTATTCTTGTTGTTACAGGATTCTTTTTTGTTGCATGCTCTAAAGAATCTAGAATTTGTGATTTTGATAAAGAAGAGGTAAATGTCTCTGTCTCTGCACTTGTGGGAGAACTCGACGCTGATGATAAAACTAAATCAGAGGTATCTCTTGTGATGCGTCACTTCTGGTCGGAAGACGATGTGGTATACGCCTACGACAATACGAAATTGCTTGGTCCCCTGAGGGTGACACCAATAAACAACAATAGAGATGCTCAGTTGACGGGAACTATAGGTGCGCCGTCTTCCAAGGCGAGCAAAATTACACTTATATACTGCAACACCGCTGACAAAGCCCCGGTGATTACCGATGGAGGCAAAGTCACATTTGATTTCAGTACGCAGAATGGCAGTAAAATACCTTGTGTAGTGTATGGGACGATTGATTACAATAATCAGACGACAATTACGAATCAGGTCGTAACTTTTCATTTCGCCACTTCTTTTATGGAGTTGACCGTCACAGGTTTGAATGACACAGGGGTGGACAGCATACTTATCAGCGGAGTAAATACAGTATGTGAATTGACCGTCAAACCGGATGCTGGGCCCGGCATCGCCGGCAACGTTGTGGGGACTATTAAAAAAACCGGCAACATTACAAAATCCGGAGAGAGAGCGATATTCGCTGTCGCCATTGTGCAGGACAAACACGCCAATAGAGTCATTACCGTTGCACAGGGAGAGAAGCGGTTCAAATCCGACTTCACGGCCGCGGAACTCAAAGGAAATATGGCATACTTCTCTGTCTATGCATTGAAGGAACAACTGACAGGTACACTGTTGGGTCACGAATATGTCGTGATTGCAGGGAAGAAATGGGCAACTATGAATGTCGGCGCAACGGATGTGGTTGGCCCGAACAGTTATGGTGACTATTACGTTTGGGGAACTACAGAAACGGCATACAGCAGCATTGACCGGGCAAATGGCACATTTGTTTTCAAGGAGTCAAATCCTTACGGAGACAGGCTCGTGGTTGAGTGGCAACCTTTTTTCGGATTCGATATTAAAAATATGCCCTTCACCACAAATAGAGTGTATAAACCAAACTTCCCGAATGTTTTTGTAAAGTACATTTTTACAGCAGACAAACGATTCGGTGCCGGAGAGAGTTTTCATGATGATAAGGCAATTCTCGACCCTGAGGATGACGTTGCGAACGTCAAGTGGGGAGGGTCCTGGCGCATACCGACGGAAGAAGATTTTAGGGATTTATTGGGTTCTACCTATTGCGTGTGGGATGGATATGACAAGGGCTATTATCTGTATTCTCCCCTTGACGGAGATGCAGGAAAGATTAACGACGGTACGGTTTCCCTTTATGCCTACAAGGGACAGAAGCCGTTGTTGTTTTTCCCTGCCGCGGGAGTTGCCGATGGCCTTGTATGTTCGGGTTTGAACGAAAAAGCATTCTATTTGTCCAGTTCAAATGCGGGGCATCAAGGTGAAGATTCAGAACCACCTGCTGTTTATGGAATGGCGCAAGGCTCTGTAATCAGTCTCCTATCACGATATCGGGCATATTCCGTACGCCCTGTTTCAGATATGGCGGAAGATTCATCATTTGACGTCACTGGCGTATCTTTGAATGTTACAGAGTTGTCATTGGGTATCGGCGAAAAGGCGACGCTGACGGCAACGGTCTATCCGACTATTGCGAACGATAAAACTGTCGTTTGGTCGAGCGCGGATAAAAGTGTGGTTACTGTCGATCAGTCAGGCCAGATAGCCGCAATCTATCCTGGAAAAACGACTGTCTCGGTTAAGACAAATGACGGCAATAAGGTTGCAAGCTGCACCGTCACGGTGGTGGGCGGCAATTTGGAAAAGCCCAAAGATGGTGGCAGTTGGGAGTGGAACTGATGTAGATAGCGGTAGAAAGTTGGCAAATAAAGAACTCGGAAAGCTATGAGAAAGATACCTTTTTTTATGTCGGCCATTGCAGGTATAATGTCACTTGTTGGCTGTACCCGAATCGATTGTGTAGAAGAAAATCCTGCGGGAACTGTATTTCACGCGTCGTTTGAGACCGTGAGTGCGACGGAAACCAAGACATATCTCAATTCCAATCGCCAGCAATTGTGGACTACTGATGAACGGGTGAGTGTATTTGAGGGGAACACTTACAATCAGGCATACAAATATGTAGGCTCAACCGGTGAAATCACTGCTGATTTTGTGAAAGCATCAACAGGCTCTTCGGGGACAGAGTTGGATGCCAACTACGCAGTCTATCCTTATAACAAGTCAACGGAAATCAATGCTAGCACGAAGGTTTTGACTCTGAATCTTCCTGCGGTTCAAAAGTACGCTGAAGGAAGTTTCGGACTTTGCGCCAACACTATGGTTGCCGTGACAGACGGAAAGGATAACAGGAATCTTCCCTTCAGGAATATTTGCGGTTATCTGGTTGTGAAGATATATGGTTATGGTACGGTTTCGTCCGTTACCATGGAAGGTAACGACGATGAAAAAATCAGCGGCACAGCCTATGTTCAGACTGCATCCGGTGAAGACCCTTCCCTGACGATGGCTGATACTGCAACAACTTCAATTGAGATTGATTGCGGAGATGGTGTGGAACTCGGGTACACCGAAGAGGCCGCCAAAGAGTTCTGGTTCTGCATTCCACCTGTCACTTTTGAAAAAGGGTTTGAAGTTACCATATCCCTGGCAGACGGCCGGTCCATCACTAAAGCCACAAATTCCAAACGTATTATTCAACGTAATGTGTATGTGGTGATGGACCCAGTAAGGGTAATGAAGCAAGGTGTGAATACAAAAATTGGAGATGCTTTTTCAGACGGAGTGGTATTTAACGTTGATGCTGACGGCGGATATTGGCTGGTTTCTTTAAAAGAAGAGAGAGGAAAGCCGTGGGTTGAATCAAAGGAATGGTGCGAGAGTCTTGGCTCGGGGTGGTATATGCCGGATATTGATGAATTGGCTGTATTGCAAACGCAACTGTCCGCAGTCAATCAGGTATTGAAAACTATTTCTGGAGCCACCGAACTATATAAAGGGAATGAGTGTTATTGGTCATCTACGGAAAATGGAGATTGCGCTTGGAGAATGGAAATGTCTAATGGCAAAAGACATGGCGAAGGAAATGACGAACGAAAGACATCAACAAAGAATCGTGTGCGTGCAATAAAGAAATGTACGGACATGGACAGCATCATATCATTCAAAGATAATGTTGTCAAGGGGATATGTGTTTCCCATTTCGACACCGATGGCGATGGTGAAGTGTCTTATAAAGAAGCAGAAGCTGTCACATCTATTGATGAAGAGTTGTTCAGCAATAATGGAGATATCAAGTCTTTTGATGAATTTGGCTACTTTAAGAATGTCCATAGTATAGGTGACCAGGCATTCTACAGATGCACGAAGTTACATCAAATTACAATTCCATCAAACGTAACATCGGTGGGGGATGAGGCCTTCTACGACGTAAATATCACAAGTTTGGAACTTCCAGCGAGTGTCACTTCTTTGGGGAGTGGATGTTTTTCTTCCCTCATCATATCCAATATTGTACTCCCATCAAGTTCTCCGGTATCTGTCCAGCCTGATACATTCATCAACGGACAAACAATCTTTGTCCCGAATAATCTTATAGCTATATACTATACTATGAGGAGCAATTGGAAATATCACTTGTCCTTGCCAGGCTGCTGTATATACTTGAAACCCTTGGAGTCATACAATAATGAGAATGAGTCCACGCTTGATACAAGTGGAGCCATCGATATGGGCACGTCCGTCAAGTGGGCGGCTCATAATGTCGGAGCCGAAAATCCCGAGGAATATGGAGGTTATTACCAGTGGGCCGGGACGAACAATGTCGCTGGTATTACCATTGATTATGGAGAGACCCCGGCTCCATACTATGAAAAACACTCCGGGGATATGTATGTGACCAAATATGCCCATGGCACAAATGCTTGGAACCAAGATGATAAATTTGTCCTGGACCAGATGGATGATGTTGCACATAGCCTTTGGGGAGATAATTGGAGAATGCCTACAAAGGAAGAGTTTCAAGAATTATTGGACAAGTGTGAATGGGAGTTTACATCATATAATGGTGTCCGTGGGATTATGGTGTATAGCCCTGAAACGGATAATAAAATTTTCCTGCCCGCGGCTGGCAGGTACTATAAAAATAATCTGAACTATACTGGTGCCGACTGCTACTATTGGTCCTCTACGCTTTATGATAATCGACCTGCTACATCATGGTTGGCATATAATCTGGAATTTGCGTCAAACTACACTATGGACGCATCTATGAGTTGGGGATTACGTGAATACGGATGTCCCATTCGTCCGGTTGCGGAATAATAGAAACAGCGAAATCCCTGACTGCCCAATGCTGGTGATTCAATGGAAAATAACAAACAAAAGAAAATTATGAGTAACTCAGCAACGATCAAAATTGCAAAACGTGAATTTGCAGAACAGTTCCCTGTTCGGAATGGAGAAATTGATTGCGCCAGATACGGCGTTGATGTGGCTGTCGTGAGAGCACATTTATATACACCTAATACAGTTCATCAGGACATTAGAGAGTTTTGGATTAACCAATTGATTTCCATAGGTGGAAAGTACCGGACGAAGCAGTCTATTGAGACTTTTATATCTGATATCGTTAATTTGAAGAACTCTATGAATACTGAATTTCCCGGAAGGTTTAACAATGGGAAGGACGGATATGATAATGAATTCCGTATTGCGCAGGCACAAAAGAGTTTGTCTATTTTCCTGAAACATATGTGGTGCAATAATCTTATTACGGAAATCCCACCCGTTTGCCCCATTGATGGAGTGATGTTGAAATATTGCAGATGTTTTGATTCCTGGACTAAAGTTAATTCTATTGATTCCTACAATGCACACTTGGCAATTGTTGAAAATAAGAAAGAGAGAGATGGCTTTAAGTCTTTGGCAGAATGGGAGGTTTGTAAATACGGGCAGAATAAATCAAAATAGGTTACTAAACTGACCTCAAGGCAGTTTGTGATTTCCACCAATACCAAGTTCCTGTCTGCGGCTGTAAATTGGGCTTGCAAAATCCTGCAGACAATTGCTGCAAACAAATGACAGCCTTGACCGGGTCTCCCTCGACCCCCGTCAACTGCCCCGAATCGTTTTAACCGATGGCCATCCCTGATTTTTTGCTGGGGATGGCCATCTTTGCAAAACCTTATCTGCTGATTTTCAGCGCATTGACTTTCGACCCGATGGCTATCCCCGCCCAAAAACTGAGGATGGCCATCGAACGCAGAAAACGGAAACGTAGAATCGAGGAGTATGTCTCGTTCGTCCATGGTTGATGGTCTAAAAATAAAATACCATCTTTGTCGTATGACAATTATGCCGGAGTTGACCATCGATTTTTAAAAATGGGGCAGAGACAAAAAATAGATATTTGGAAAGGGGCGGCGAGCCGTGTCCGGTATGAGCAGGTGGAGCGGAAAATGAGGATTGCCGCCCGCATTGAAGATGCTATGAATCAGGCGGGACTGACTAAAACCCAGTTCGCAAGACTGATGGGGAAGTATCCGTCAGAGATTACAAAATGGCTGAGCGGAACGCATAATTTCACGTCCGACCTTCTGACGGAAATAGAAGTAACTCTGGGTTATTGCGATACCGGTTCGGAAAATACAGCGCTGCTCTGCGAGCCGGAGCCGGAGGTGCATAGGATAATGTTGCCACTCAGCTCCGAGCAGTATGCCACTCTCATTGAAAAGGCGCAAAAAGCAGGGAAGACTCCTTCTCAATATCTGACGGAATTAATCTGAAATCGGGAGGCATTTGGAGGTGAATCGAAAGTAATTCGCGGTTATGAAAAAATGTTTTATCACGGCGTTAATTGCCGTAGTGGCGGCCGTAGCGGCTCAGGGCCAGACGGTTTACAGGGTCAAGTACAAGAGCGAAGCGGAATGGAAGGACAAGTCGAAAAGACACCTGATGTATTGTCCATCCGATGGCCATCCCTGATTTTTCGCGGTGGATGGCCATCGAAAACGAAAATCCCGGGGCGTCCGGTAGAATCGCTTTTACCCTTTTCCTCGGCATCTTCGGAGTTCACTCTCTGAAGAGTGGGAGTTGTGTTCGGGCTCTATCCGTTGCATATGCTTTTCCTGTGGTTGCTGTTCAGTTGGCCTATCCGTACATACGGATGAATTTGACACACATACACACTGAAAATCTGTTTGTGTTTGGCTATTGTAAAAACTTTGTAACTTTGTATTCGTGCACTATATATTAATGGAGGTAATCTTGTGCAGAACTTGCTTGACATTATTAAACAATCATTGCTGGCCATTACATCAGGAACGGACAGAAATAGCATAACTGACGACAAAGTCGGCTATCTGGTGGACGTATACGATTGTTTGCTGCATCTGCAAGAACGTCCAATGTCTATCTTTGAAATACACGTTCGGGGGTCAGTAGAACGTGATATGGATGCATTCGAGATGAATATCCAAGATTTGTATGGTTGCCCTCACCTCAAATCGGCATTGTCATACTTTATCAGTGAACTCATTTGCAACGTTGAACAACATGCCGGAGTGGATGTCGGATATGGCTTGTCTATCTACGATGATGATAAAAAAAGTTTGATGATTGGTGTTGCAGACGGAGGCATATCCATCTATGGAAGTTATATCAAGTCTCAGAAATATCTCAGCGAAGTGGGTAACAGTGATGCCCAAGCTTTGTATCTTGCTCAAAACGGATACTCTACAAAAAACAGACCTGAGACAGAAAACCGAGGCTATGGAATCTCATCAAATTCTAAAATGGTAGTGGAAGGTTTGGGTGGCGTTTTTGCAATCTTGTCAGGAAATGCCTTATTCTACCACAATTCAGAGGGGAAACGCATATACGCTTTACCTGACGAGGCCGTTTAGCCGGGGACATTGGTATTGGCCGAAATTCCTGTTAAAGAAAAAGAGTTTAACATATACGATTTTATAGGTTAGGTTATGAAGCATTTGGTGAAAATATCCGATCAATTTGGAACGGAATTCCGTACGCGTTCTTTAGTTGAGCGTCTTGGTGCATCCTTGGTCGCTGAGGATGAGTATATGTTTGATATGTCTGGAATTGAACTTATTTCACGTTCCGCTGCGGATGAATTGTACAATATCACCCTGACCAACCATGTGGAACTGATTCGTATGACTCCCTTTGTCCAGCAGATGTATGATGCTGTCAAACTTGGACGCTTTCAACCAAGGAGGCATTTGAGTAATGATGTTGAATTTATAGAATGTACAAACCTGCAATCTCTGACCACTTGCTGATTCACTCGTTCAAATAACCGGGCACCATAGCAATATCCAACTCTAACTGCAAATAGCCGATGGTTTATTGTCATCGGGGTCATCCTTGACTATCTGATGGACATCCCTGTTTTTTTACTGGGGATGGCCAACCCCGCCCGAAAACTGAGGATGGCCATCGAAAATGAAAATCTCGCGGTAGCCGTTCGAAAACCACAATCTGCTCTGTGTTAGCTTCCGTTCCGATACTCCTGTACAACGGGGAGCGTGGCTTTATCCGGGGACGGGTGTGGAAGTATGCTTTCTATGCTCTCTATCCGTTGCATATGCTTTTCCTATGGTTGCTGTTCAGATGAGATGACATTAACCTATTGAGAATCAACAATTGTACCTTGGATTTCAGACATAGGGCATTATTGAACCAAAAAAAATTTTACGTATATTTGCAAAAATTGTTTTTGATATGGCAAAACCGATTAAAGAAACACCGATTTTAACGGGTAAAGACGCAGAGCGGTTCGTTTCTGAGATGCAAAGAGTGGACAATCTTAGTGCTGAGCAGCGCAAATCCAATTATGCACAATTGATGGCTCAGTATAAGGACGCAACACGGAATATTGAAATTTGCCTCTGATGAAATTAGTCCGTCTGACTGCTGATTATCCCCTCCGGTCATTTGACTGCGGAGATGAGGACTTGAATGAGTTCCTTCTTGATGATGCGAAACATTTTCTAGCAAAACGTATCGCGAATACCTTCATTCTGGAAGATAAGGGGAAGGTCGTTGCATATTGTTGCTTGCTCAACGATAAGGTGACACGATTGGAGATTACCGGAAGTCAGTGGAAGAAAATCAAGGACACATTTCCGGACGGGAAGAAATCCCGCAGTTACCCATCAGTCAAAATAGGACGTTTTGCCGTTGCCAAGGAATATCAATGCCAACATATAGGAGCTC
>JAZLIS010000006.1:0-116807 GCA_045617505.1 Bacteroidales bacterium
AACAGCACGTAAACTAAACGGATTCACCCAAGAGCAACTTTCTGCAAAGTCCGGCGTGCCAATCAGACTTATCCGTGCATATGAACAAGGGAAAATCAATATTTCCAATGCGGAATACAGCACAATAATGAAATTGAGAAATGCTCTGAACTATGCTTAATTCCATAATACTGTCCCGTTAAGATATAATCTTTTAATCCAAATACCTGATTACGTTTGTTCTGGGTATTCTTGAAACTTTATCCGTCCGGGCGATAAAGTTCGGACGATTTTATGTAACTTCGCAGAACAAAACTTTGAAAACAATGAAAACAATTACAAAATTTGCATTCGGTGTAATGCTTTTGGGGTTAGTGAGTATGTTATCCTCTTGTAAAGATGACATATCGGATAGTGAAGCATATCGGCGCGCCAAAGGGTATAATGACATAGAAGACCTGAAAGAAAAACTCATTGGAGATTGGGCCGCGGATTTGGGAAGCCCAGAAAAAAACATCTGGGCATTGGTTCAGTATAGTTTTGTCGATGAAAATTCTTCGAAAGTTATCTCGGTTACGGTAAACGATTCTACGTTGAATTATGAAGTGGATACCGTGGCTATGCATTGGGAGATAGAAGATAATTACCCAAATGGTTCGGGGGATGTCATTAAGGTCGTTTCGCAAAATGGAAGTTCGAAAGTGGATTTTATGGTAAATAGCATTACCGCAGACTCTCTTTGTGTTTCTGTTTCAGATGGTGGAGAAGCCGTGAAGTCAATTGGTTTCAATAGAATTTTGACGGATATAAATCCTCAAAACATTGAAAAAGATGTTTCTCGCTCCCTATCTTCTCAAAATTCACTTTTGAAAAGTACAGACAATTCTCTAACGTTGAGCGGGGAAGAATCTAAAGAGTTGAGGGAATTAGCGCCTTGTTGGATGGGGAAACTTAGCGATGCTACAAAACTCCGGGATTTGTCCATTCCTGGAGCCCATGATGCAGCCACTGAAGGAGTCCCTTTGATGGTACATTTTGCTGCCTGCTGCCAAGAGGAGGACTTACGAGACCAATTTGAGGAATGTGGAGTTAGAGCGTTTGATTTGAGGGTACGAAGTACAAATGGAGTAGATGGAATAGCTAAATTGTTTCATAATTGCATTCCATGCAATCTAACTTTTAAAAAAGCAATTCAGGACCTTGATAAAATGCTCACAAAACATTCGAGTGAATGTATTATCCTTATAATAAAGACTGAGAGTAATGAGTTGTTAGGTATGGATTGGGTAAGAGTTATTGAGAGGTATTTTAAAGTCATCTTCAATTTACTGCCAATTGTGGATAAAAATGATTTGAATCAATGGGCAACGTTGACTGATGTGAAGAAAGATTTACAAGAGGTGGTAGGAAATAAAATAATTGATTTTAAGCCCAATCTAACTTTGGGGGAGGCAAGAGGGAAATTTGTTATCATCAATAGAAACGATTTGTCGTGGGAGAGCAACTATGGAGCACGTGCCACCGGATGGGACAGTGGAAAGCAGTTGGAATATGGGAAGAATAGTACTTGTCCCTTGGAGGTTCAAGACGAATATGAACAGAAGAGCGACGAGACAAGAAATCAATGGTACGATCGGAAAAAGAAGGTATTTAAAGAGTTGTGGGAGAAATCCTCTAAAGATCGTAGTGGATATACTTGGTACGTCAATTGTGCTTCAGGATATGTCAGGGATGGAGATTTTCCCGATTACCTCACAAGCTCAAATAGTTTGAATCCCGAATTAGCAAGCATCGTTAAAGAAGAGAAGACAAAAGGAAGGGGTATCATATTGCAGGATTATTGTAACACACAGATTACTGCACGCGCAGGATTTGCATATGTAAGAGAAAGCCTGATAAAAGCCTTATTGCATCTTGATGATATTGAGAGATACTTCAAATATTATTACGTTCATGAATTAAGTCAAAGTGGAGCTTATTTGGACTCGCATGGAAGGGATCTTTTTTATGCTGTTATCAAGAATAATTTCAAGCCGGATGAATTTGTAATCACTGTAAAGACAAAACCGGATTATATCCCTTCTAAAGTATGGCT
This sequence comes from Bacteroidales bacterium, assembly GCA_045617505.1. Classification (GTDB taxonomy): domain Bacteria; phylum Bacteroidota; class Bacteroidia; order Bacteroidales; family UBA932; genus Cacconaster. The sequence goes on from JAZLIS010000006.1 coordinate 2,075, forward strand.
TGATAAGGATGAAAATAAACAGACCGGATTATATCATTTGTCTGACGAAGTGACTCTTCATGTAAATCCAGTTGAAACTAGAGATTACACCTTTATGGGGTGGTATGATGATAACAGCGGTAAGTTTATATCGAAAGATTCATCATGTTCGATTAAAGTAAATGGCTCTGCCGACTATGTAGCTGTATTTTATGCACGTTAATCATTATGTAGGGGCAGTACCGGGATTATGTGCTCAAGTTTCGCAAGTGAATAAGAAGTCCTTATGTTTGAAAACTAAATCAAAAACGCACCCGGACAACCCGTCAAGAGAAGTTTTAGATAGATTCTGTCTTGTCTTTCAATTCAACACTGAACTCTTAGGTGCGGTCTCTGCTAAACAGCAGGGGCCGCACCTTTTTGAAGGTCCTGTGGAATTCACGTCCATGCGGGGACGCTTATGTTTCACAAACGTACATCGTTTACGCTTTCTAACGAAATATGTTTGTCCGAAAACCCACCGTTTTTCAGACAATTCTAAATTGCGGTTCTCAAACAAAGCGTTGATAATCGGTTGCCAAAGATTGGGGTGGAGAATAACTTCAAGAGAGTCAAGTATATAAACAAATATACCCTCTCCGTTTTTATGGGGATGTGATTGGTCGAATCGCTGATTTATAGGCGTTTATATTCCACCGCAATTCGGATTGGGGAATCTGCGCAAGGCTCTTTGAAGTAGTCCGCTGTGGGCTTGCCTCCTTCCGATGATATCGGGTTCCGTGCGAAAATGATAGGGTATTTTTTCTTTCACGGAAAATCAGTAAATTTGTATGGATAACGACTATCACACAATTCATATAATTATGCAAAGAAGAGATTTTTTGAAGGCATCCGCCATAAGTATGGCCGGTGCCTTGGTAATGCCGAAGATGGCTGCCGCCGCCGGTTTCTCCGCTCCGGCGAAGTCAAAGTCGGCCAACTCCAAGATCAATCTGGGATTCATCGGACTCGGACAGCAGTGTATGTACCTGATGAGCAGTTTCATCGAGATGGATGACGTTCAGGTGGTCGCCGGCTGCGATGTCTATGACATCAAGCGCAACCGCTTCGAGAAAGCCGTCACAGAGTATTATCAGGGAAAGGGAAAGAAGAAATGCGCTCCCACGATGTATGAGGACTATCAGGAACTTCTGGCGCGTCCGGACATCGACGGTGTTGTGATTGCAGTTCCCGACCACTGGCACGCAATCATCGCCATCGCCGCCTGCAAGGCGGGGAAGGATGTCTATCTTGAGAAGCCTATGACTCTTACCGTTTACGAAGGGAAACAACTCGTGAAGGCTGTCCGCAAATACAACCGCATCCTTCAGGTGGGAAGCATGCAGCGCTCAAGCGATGAGTTCATCCACGCCGCCAATGTCGCCCGCGAGGGAGAACTCGGCAAGATTCACAAGATGGAAGTGTTCGTGGGCCGCTGGGAAGGCAAGCCGTTCCCCGTTCCTCACAACTTCCCCGCACAGACACCTCCTGCAGGTCTCAACTGGGACAAATGGCTGGGGCCTCTGGATCCTGCAAAGGTTACCTATTTCCCCGACATCGACCCTCTTCTCAATGCTGAAGGCCGTGAGGACTGCTGGGGAGCCTGGCGCTGGTACAAGCCCACAGGAGGCGGTTATATGACTGACTGGGGTGCTCATATGTTCGATATCGCCCAGTGGATGGTAGGTAAGGATCTTTCGGGTCCCGTCGACATCATCCCTCCCGGATACAGCTATTACAAGAACCTCACCTACAAGTACGACAATGGTATCGAGGTTGAGGAGACAACGTTCGACGAACACGGCCAGGGTGTGAAGATTTATGGAGAAAAGGGCTGGCTTGCCGTTCACCGAGGGATGCTCTACGCTTCCGACCCCAAGTTCGAGATGAAGAAGGGCGAGAAGAATGAAGGCCCTTACGAGGTCTGCTCTCCTCACCATAGGGCATTCATCGACTCAATGAAATCCCGCATCGACCCCAACGTGCCCGTCGAGGTCGGACATTCATCCTGCACGATGTGCAACATCGGTATCATAGCCGGTGAACTCGGACGTCCTCTCGTATGGAACCCCATCGTACAGAAGTTCCAGGATGACCCCGATGCAAACAAACTGATGCATTACCAATATCGCAGTGGATATGAGAAACTTCTTGAAGTCTAGCAGGTTAGCCGCTTTTCTGGCTTTTATGGCTCTTGCTGTGCCGGTTTCGGCGCAGCAAGTTCCGTATATTCCATCTCAGGAGAACATTGCGGCACGTCAGAAATTTTCTGAAGACAGGTTCGGAGTATTCATCCACTGGGGCATCTACTCGATGCTTGCCGACGGAGAGTGGATTATGAACACCAACGCCATTCCGTATGACGAGTACAAGAACTTTGCATCCGGATTCTATCCTTCCAAGTTCGACGCCCGTGAGTGGGTGCGCACCTTCAAGGCCGCCGGCGCGAAATACATCACCATCACCTCCCGCCATCACGACGGCTTCTCGATGTTCGGCACCAAGGCCAGCCCTTACAACATAGTCGATGCAACTCCTTTCAAACGCGACGTCCTCAAGGAACTGGCAGAAGCCTGTGCCGAGGAGGGACTCACCTTGAATTTCTACTATTCACATCTTGACTGGGGTCGTAACGACTACTGGCCTCTCGGCAATACCGGCCATACAGCCGGTCGCCCGGAAGGGGATGAGAAGAGCTGGAACCACTATCTCGATTTCATCTGCACTCAATTGACCGAGCTTCTGACGAACTACGGTCCGATCGGCTGCATCTGGTTTGACGGCATCTGGGACAAGACCCTTCCCGACCACAAGGCCCACGGGGCACTCTGGCAGCTCCGCAAACAATACGACCTGATACACTCTCTTCAGCCTGCCTGCCTTGTAGGAAATAACCACCATCTTCCGGTCTTTGAAGGGGAGGATATACAGATATTTGAAAAGGACGTGCCCGGAAAGAACACTGCGGGTTTTTCCGGAACCTCAAAAGTTTCGGAAGATCTTCCGCTTGAGACCTGCCAGACCATCTACAACGCCTGGGGATACAGCGTGACCGACCGTGAGTACAAGAGTCCCGAATACCTCGTGCGGTATCTCGTGGAAACGGCGGGCAAAGGTGCGAACCTTCTGCTCAACATCGGCCCCAGACCGGACGGAACGCTTCCCGGGCAATCCGTGGAACGGCTCCTTTTCATCGGAAAGTGGCTTGAAAAATATGGTGAAACTATCTACGACACCAAGGGTGGGTGCGTACCCGAGCAGTCCTGGGGAGTCACGACCCAGAAAGACAACAAGCTATTCGTCCATGTACTTGATGGCTCCAAGACAGTCTTTTTACCGATGGAGGGCGGCAACAAGGTCATTTCCGCAGTTACCTTCTACGACGGATCAAAGGTCCCTTTTACTCAGGTGAAGGAGGGAATCATCCTTACCCTTGCACCCGCTGATGAAGAAGAAATCGACAGAGTTGTGACACTGACTTTCAAGGCCGACCTTCCACAATAGGAAAGAGGGTCAAATTCAGAGTCTCTGATAAAAAATAAGCCGCTGATATTCAGCGGCTTATTTGTGCTCCCTCAGGGGCTCGAACCCTGGACCCCAACATTAAGAGTGTCGTGCTCTACCAACTGAGCTAAGGAAGCGTTCCCTTTCGGGACTGCAAAAGTAGTTAAAATTAATTATTATGCAAAATTATTTTCACTTCGTTGCAGGACGGATGAAGGCGTGCTGAAGGTGTCAGGCATTTTCATTCCGTAAACCTCATTCCGAAGAAAAGCGCCCATCTCCCGCGCACTCTGAAATTCGGCAAGCTTTTCCAGGCTGACAGGCCTGCCAATGCCTACACGGCATCTTTTGCCGGTTTTGTTGAACAATTCGCCGGGAAGGCGCAACGTACGTACTTTCCAGTTGATAAGGCCGAGAATATAGAAATATTTGGAGTTTCTGTCAAAGAAACGCACCGGAATGACAGGTACGCCTAGTCTCTGTATGACGCGAAGCATTCCCTCCTGCCACTCCCGGTCACATATTCTCCACTCCTTCAGGGAAAAGTCAGATACAGCCCCGGCAGGAAAAAGCCCGAGCGGCCTTCCATCTTTCACGTGTTCCATCGCTTTTCTGATTGCCAGAACATTTGTGACTGTCACTCCCTTGCTTTCACCGTTGCTTGGATCAACCACAAAACAGGCTGACATAAGTGCCTTTATGTGTGAGAGCACTTTGTTTACAATCAATTTGTAATCAGAGTTGACTCTGGTGAAGAAGTCCGCCATAATCAGGCCGTCGATGCCTCCGTACGGATGATTGCTTAAGGTTATGAACGGCTTGTCCGCAAATTCTTTCAGAAAATCCGTATCGCCGCCGACCGAGTAGTCAATCCTGAGATGCTCAAGAATTTTATCCGCAAATTCACCTCCCTCATAGTTGCTGCAATTGTCATATGCTTTGGAGACTTTGTCTATGTACAGAATTTTCCGCAGTCCATTCAAGAAATGCCCGCCGACCTTTCCTTTTAAGGCCGGCAACATCTCCTGCAGCTCTTCTGTGGGAAGAATCGGCATCTATCAATCCAGCTTTTTGATGTAGCAGCGGGCTCTTTTGTTGAGATGGTATTCAAAACGGTTCCAGAGGTTCTGGACGCTTGAGTTGTCTTCCAGCTCCCTTGTCGATTCTATGTATTTTATGCCGTATTCCTTGATGGGCCAGCTCAAGGCATCAAAAATCAGCGCTGTCACTCCTTTCGACTTATACTGGTCATCCACACCTATTAGCAGGCAGTCCAGGGTGTCGTTGTGGTTGAGTGCGTGCAGTACGTGTCTGAACCCGAATGGGAAGAGCTTTCCGCCGCATTTCTGCATGGCTGTTGCCATTGAGGGAGCAGTGACGGCGAATGCCACCATCTTGCCTTCGCCATTGCGGATGACCGCAACGAACTCCGGCTTGAGGATGGAGGTGAACTGTTTCTTAAGGTCCTTTATCTGCCCTTCGCTCAGCTCGCTATATCCGTGGAGGTCCTTGTAGCATTTGTTCATAAGGGCGGCCATCTCGTCGAAACATTTGACCAGTTGTCTCTTGTTCTTCAGATAATCCACGTGAACGTCATACCGCTTCGAGATAAGCTGGGCACCTCTGGCGTAGGCTTCCGGAATCACCTCGGGCATAAGAATCCGAAATTCAACCCAATCAGTATCCTTTTCAAACCCTTTTCTCAAAAGCTGCTTCTCGTAGTATGGAAAATTATATTTGCCGTAGGCTGTGGGCAACTCTTCGAAGCCTTCCACCAGCACACCGGAGGGGTCGAACTCAAGGAATCCGAGAGGCCCGTTCAGATACTCCATCCCTTTCTCACGAGCCCACTTCCCAGCTACGCCGATGAGCGCATCAACTACGGTGTCGTCATCGATGAAATCGGTGAAACCGAACCTGGCGATTTTCTTCCCGACTTTGGAATTGTATGCGTGATTGATTATTCCGGCGATGCGACCCACGATTCTGCCCTGACTGTCATACGCCAGCCAGCAACAGCAGTCACAGAATTCAAAGGCGTGATTCCTGTGTGGATTGAACAGGTCGAAATCTGCGCTTTCGATGGTGGGAACATAATATCTGTTTCCCTTGTACATCTCATTGGGGAAACGGACGAATTTTTTAAGGTCGCGGCTTTTTTTGACCTCAGTAACAAATACTTCCATCGCTGACTATTGTTTGTAAAACCATCCGAGCATTCTGCTGAAGGAGCGTCCCGGCAGAATGACTTTTAAAGGTAATGATAATTTCTGAATGAAGGTCGCTATTCTGTACCGGAATTTCGGATTCCTGCAGACGACTATTTTTGAGATACATTTCGCGAGGTATTCCGGCTTGAGACCTCCCTTTTCGTCATTCTCGAAGCTGCGGACAGACTCCAATACGCCGGGATAGGCTTGCACCGCCTCTTCAGAAAGGTTTTTTCTGCGAGCGGAAGTGAAACCTGTGGCAAAGTCCCCCGGTTCGACAAGAATCACTTTGATTCCCATTTTTCTGATTTCAATCTGAAGACCTTCCGCAAATCCTTCCACCGCAAACTTGGATGCGCTGTAGAATGCCTGAAAGGGGAGCCCCATCACACCTCCGATTGAACTGAAACAGATTATCCGGCCGCTTTTCTGAGCCCGCATATGCGGCAGGACTGCCTTGATGAAATGTACCTGTCCCAGGAAGTTGGTCTCCATCTGCAGTTTGATGTCCTCTTCAGGACTGAATTCCACGGGACCGCCGATTCCCATTCCGGCGTTGTTGACAAGCACGTCGATGCCGCCTTCCCGGGAGACAACCTCATTCACTGCGGTAAAAGCATCCTGCTCATTCCGAACGTCCGCACGGAGATAGTACACTCCGGGAATCTGTTCGACATCCCTTCGGACAGTGCCGTAAACAATGTGCCCGTCGTCTGAGAAACGCCGGGCCATTGCCAGTCCGAAACCTGACGAGATTCCGGTAATCAGTATTATCATATTATTTCAAATTTCTTGAAAGCCTTAGTAATCTTCTCAATTGCGATGTCAACCTGCTCGTAGGTGTGGGTTGCCATAAGGGCGAACCTCACCAGAGTGGATTCCTTGGGGACAGCGGGGGAGAGGATCGGGCATACGAAGATACCGTCCTCGAGAAGGTGGCGTGTCAGCGTGAGGACCTTGTCATTGTCACCTCTGACAAACAGAGGAATGATAGGGGTCTCGCTGTGTCCGGTGTCGATGCCGTTTGCCTGGAATGCGCTGCGGGCATAATCTGAGATTTTCCAGAGATGTTCGATTCTCTCCGGCTCGGAAAGCATTATATCTATGGCGCAACTTACTGCCGCCACGTTGGCCGCGGGCATACTGGCGCTGAACATTACGGAGCGGCTGGTGTTTTTAAGATAATGAATCAGAGCGTGGTCGGCAGCGATGAATCCTCCAAGGGAGCCGAATGATTTGGAGAAGGTTCCCATAATGAGGTCAACGTCGTCGGTCAGGCCGAAATGGGAAGCGGTGCCGCGACCCTGCTTGCCGAGAACGCCTATCGAGTGGGCGTCATCGACCATTACGCTGGCATTGTATTTCTTCGCAAGCTCCACCATCCTGTCGAGCTTGACGATGTCGCCTTCCATTGAGAATACTCCGTCGGTGACGATAAGCTTCACTTTGTCCGGTTCGCAGATTTTCAACTTCTGTTCCAGCGCGTCCATATCATTGTGGGCATATTTGAGGACGCGGCAGAAACTCAGGCGGCTGCCTTCAATGATGGAGGCGTGGTCGAGAGAGTCAAGAAGAACGTAATCCTCGCGCCCTCCAAGGTCGGACACTACTCCGAGATTGGTTTGAAAACCGGTGCTGTAGCAGAGAGCCTCCTCCTTGCCTACAAGTTTTGCCAGTTTCTCCTCAAGCTCCACGTGGGCATCGAGGGTTCCGTTGAGAAATCTTGAACCTGAACAGCTGGTTCCGTATTTGTCAGTGGCTTTCTTGGCGGCTTCCTTGAGCCTCGGGTCGTTGGAAAGCCCCAGATAACTGTTGGAACCGAACATAAGGACATCCTTGCCCTTGATTTTCACGACAGTGCCCTGCTCGGACTCGATGGCCTGATAGTAGGGGTAGATGCCTTTGTCGATAAGTCTTTGAGGTTCAGTGTATCTTAGGCAGAATTGCTGCAGTGGATTCATAGTGGTCATAGGTTTTTTATCCTGACAAAGTTATATAAAAAAAGAAAAAAATGTACCCCTAACCCTCCATTTCTTTTGCAAGTGCCGCCCCTGTAGCTGTCCCGGACTTTACCAAATCTTCCGGAGTACCCTCGAACACCACTGTCCCTCCGTCAGGCCCGGAATCGGGGCCCAAATCAATCACCCAGTCTGCGGCGCGTATTATGTCGGTGTTGTGTTCCACGACTATTATCGAATGTCCGTTGGCCAGAAGGGCGTTGAAGGCGGACAGGAGTTTTCCCGTGTCGTGGAAATGAAGGCCGGTGGTCGGTTCGTCGAATATGAATAATATGGATCCCTTGGCGTCACAGTCTCTGCTCAGGAAGGATGCCAGTTTGATTCTCTGGCTTTCCCCCCCGCTGAGGCTGCTGCTGCTCTGGCCCAGACTCAGGTAGGACAGCCCCACGTCAATCAGAGGTTGCAGTTTGCCTGCAATTTTTGTGGCAAGGGGGTCTCCTGTTCCGGAGAAGAACCCGAAAGCCTGTTCAACGCTCATTTCCAGAATGTCGGATATGCTGCATCCGTGATATTTCACCTCCAGGATATCGCTTTTGAACCGTTTCCCTCCGCAGGACTCACATACCATCTCCACGTCTGCCATAAACTGCATAGGGATACGAATCACGCCCTCGCCCTGACATTCGGGGCATCTTCCTCCGTCTATATTGAAGGAGAAATGGGAATGCCCGTATCCGTTCATCTTCGCATATGGCTGTTCGGAGAAGAGTTTGCGGATGTCATCGTAGATTTTAAGATATGTCACGGGATTCGAGTGGCTGCTCTTTCCGATGGGGTTCTGATCGATATATTCTATCTGGTGAATCTTGCCGATGTCCCCTCCGATGCCGCTGAAAATCCCCGGCTTGCCTCCAAGTTGGTTGAGATGCCTGTACAGGGCGGGGTATAGGATGTCCCCTACAAGGGATGACTTTCCGCTTCCGCTCACTCCGGTGACCACGGTAAGGCATCTGAGCGGGAATCTGACTGTGATGTTCTTCAGGTTGTTCTCCCGTGCCCCTGCTATCTCCACGGAATATTTCCATTTGCGGTGGGATTCGGGGAGGGATACTTTGCGGCGTCCGCTGAGATAGTCCAGAGTGAGCGTACGGATGCCTTTTCTGATTCCCTCGGAAGCGACTCCCTGAAAGACCACTTCTCCGCCGTTTCTGCCGGCATATGGTCCTATGTCTATCAGTTCGTCGGCGGCTTCGATGATGTTCCTGTCGTGCTCCACCACAATCACGGTGTTGCCCAGGTCTCTGAGTCTCTTGAGAACTCCTATCAGACGCATTGTGTCCCTTTCGTGCAGGCCGATTGACGGTTCGTCAAGAATGTACATCGAGCCGACCAGATTGTTGCCCAAGGTGCTGACAAGACTGATTCTCTGGCTCTCTCCTCCGCTGAGAGTGTTTGACGGACGGCTGAGGGAGAGATATCCCAGCCCTACTTCGCAAATATAACTCAGCCTTGAGCGGATTTCCTTCAGCGGGCGTTCCGCCACTTTCATCTCGTAGGGAGTAAGCTGCAGGTTGTCGAAGAAGATTGCAAGCCCACTCACGGGCATCGACATCAGTTCCGCAATGTTCTTCCCTCCCACCTTGACATAGAGAGCTTCCCTGCGGAGTCTGCTCCCTCCGCATTCGGGGCAGAGAGTCTTGCCGCTGTAGCGGCTGAGCATATAGTTGTATTGAATCTTGTAACGCTGGGTCTCCACCCATTTGAAGAAGGGTGTTATGCCGGTGAAATGCTCGTTCCCTTTCCACAGCAGGCGTTTCTGCTCTTCCGAAAGTTCTATGTAGGGCTTGTGAACCGGGAATCCGAACAGGTGGGCGTTCATCACCAGCTGGTCCTTGAGATTCTGCATAAGGTTGCCTCTCCAGCAGGCCACGGCACCCTGATACACGCTGAGGGTAGGGTCCGGAATCACCAGACTCTCGTCGATGCCGACAATCTTGCCATAACCGCCGCATTTCCGGCAGGCCCCCACGGGGCTGTTGAAACTGAAAAGGTATTCGTCCGGCTTTTCGAAAACGATGCCGTCCGCTTCGAACAGGTTGGAGAAGGATCTGAGGCTGTTCCCATCCCATACGAAAGCATACCCTCCTCCCTTTGAAAATGCGGTCTGGGCGGAGTCCAGAATCTGGCTGACTGTATCTTCGTCGGAGGCCGCCTCTATTCTGTCGCAAAGGAGTAACTGTTCGTCCCGGAACTCTTCCGGGTGCTGCAGGACTTCGTCAATCCGCGCCACCTTCCCTTGCCGGGAACAGACTCTGCTGAACCCCTCTTCCTTCAGGGAGAGAAGCTTCTCCACCCTGAATTCCGGTTCCCATCCTATTCTGGCCGCAAGCAGGGTCATAGTCCCCTCCTTCAGGCCGCAGATATATGCGGCTATATCCTTGGGCGTGTCACACGTGACTTCCTTGCCGCTGACGGGGGAGAAGGTCTTGCCGATTCTTGCAAAGAGCAACCGGAGATGGTCGTATATCTCAGTGGTTGAACCGACAGATGAACGCGGGTTGCGGGTGGAGACTTTCTGGTTGATGGCGATGGCCGGAGGAATATTGGATATCAGATCCACGTCCGGACGGCTCATCCGTCCCAGAAACTGGCGGGCGAATGCGGAGAGACTCTCTGCAAACCGCCGCTGCCCTTCGGCGAACAACGTCCCGAATGCCAGAGATGACTTGCCGCTTCCCGATATTCCGGTTATTACGACAAGTTTGCCCAGAGGAATGTCGATATTGACGTTCTTCAGGTTATTTACTCTTGCTCCCTTTATGTGTATCTGTCTGTCCTGCATCACTTTTATATTTCCAACTCAACTCAATCGTCCTGTATGGATAATTGTTCTTCAGTCTTGCCGCGTTGGGGCAGTCAACCCTGTGTATCTTGATGCCGTCCCTGATGGTCAGAAATCCGAATATTTCATCCCCCGTCTTCGGGTTGCAGCATTTCGATGTCTTGAATTCCATTCCCTTCAGGTTCGCTTTGTAATCGAGAAGGGTGGAAAGGGGAATCTGCTCCGCCGGACGGCCCTCTCTTGATAGAACTTCCACAGGCCTGCAGGCCTGCCGTTTGTCTGTGATAAACTCCTTGACCACAATGGGATCGGTCTGCCCGCTGCCGATAGAACCGAAGAGTTCATTGCTGTTCTTGAACTTCAGCCTTCTGGTCAGTTCGAACAACTCGTCGTCCGCGAGTGCCATCTTCCAATTCTTCAGACGGCGCAGCAGAATCTCCCTGCCGGCCTTGGCCCTTCTGGCCTCCTCCTCGTTCAGTTTCTGACGAATTTTCGCTCTGGCTTTCGTGGATACCACGAAATTGAGCCAGTCGGCATTGGGTTTCTGGTTTTTGCTGCTTATGATATCCACCACGTCTCCCGTGTGCAGCTTTTCCCTGATTGGAACTATTTTGCCGTTGATTCTTCCTCCGGTACATCTGAGTCCCAGATTGGAGTGTATGTCAAATGCAAAGTCGAGGACAGTGGCTCCCGCCTTGAGCTGCCTGAGGTCTCCTGTAGGGGTGAAGACCATCACTTCGTTGAAGACGATGGATGCGGGCTCGTATTCATCCCTGTTGGGATTTTCTATCTGCTGACGGACTCTTATAAGCCAGTCGCTGAGGGCGGCTTTGCTGCTGATACCCTTGTAGGCCCAGTGCGCGGCACCTCCTTTCTCGGCAATTTCGTCCATCCTTGTCGTTCTTATCTGGACCTCTATGGCGGCCCCGTCCCTGTTGGTCACAGTTGTATGAAGGGATTCGTATCCGTTTTTCTTAGGAGTCGTAATCCAGTCACGGAGCCGTTCAGTATCAGGCTGATATTCTTCAGTGACAAGAGAATAGACTTTCCAGCACAACTCGTCTTCAAGCTTTTTTTCCGGGGGACAGTCTATTATGAAGCGGATTGCAAACACGTCGAAGATCTCCTCGAAGGGCAATCCTTTGGCCTGCATCTTCTTCCAGATGGAGTAGGGGCTTTTGGTACGGGCTTTCAACTTGTATTTTATTCCCAGATTGTCCAGTTTTCTCTTCAGGGGCTCGATGAATTCATTGGCCAGTTTGACTCTGTCCGGCTCACTCTCTTTCAAACTGTGCTTTATGGAACGGTATGCATCCGGCTCGCTGTAGCGGAGGAAAATGTCTTCCATCTCACTTTTTAGATGGTAGATTCCCAGTTGGTGGGCAATGGGGATGTAGAGCAGCATCGATTCCATCACCTTGGCCTTGCGCTTGGGTGCAGGCAGGTTGCTCAGGTTTCTCATCAGGTCCAGTCTGTCGGATAACTTCAGCAGGACGGCTCTTGGATCGACCGAGTAACCCACTATCAGCTTGCGGTATTTCTCCGCATCGAGACTGGTCTCCTGCATCGAAATGCCGGCGATGTTGTTCAGGTCCGAGACTATCTCCACGGCCTGTTGAGGATAATCTCTCCTATAAGCGGACATTATGCCGCTTTTGTTGAGGTCCGACGCTTTGTTGCAGGAGAACCTCATCGCTTCGTGAAGCATCACGGCAGTGATTGCCACGGCATCCAGTCCAAGCATATCGTGGGCAATAACGGCCGTGTTCTCCGGATGCTCCAAAAACGGATGTCCGTTCTCCCTCTTCCTGCCTTCCAGCTGGAGGGCGGCAAATCCGCAGGCTCGGTTCACCATATCCTGCTCCGTTGCGGAGAAAGTGGATATTATCTCCTTAAGTCTGTCATTCATCGCTGTTCCTCTATTTTTTTCAATGCTCTCATTTCATCCCTGTGTCTTGCCGCCTCCACGAAATCAAGCCTGGTTGCGGCCTCTTCCATACGGACTCTGGCCGCATCTATCGCCTTGCGCAGTTCATTGCCCGACATTGCGCGTATCACAGGGTCCTCTTCAAGTATCCGTTCTGAAGCCTGTTCCGTGTGTGCCGCATAAATGCCTGACCCATAGAGGGTGTTGCCTGAAGACGAAGACCCTACCTGATGCGGGACAATCCCGTGCTCCTCATTGTAGGCCATCTGCTTGGCGCGGCGTCTGTTGGTGGCGTCGATTGTCTGCTTCATCGAGTCCGTGACGGTGTCGGCGTACATTATCACCCTGCCGTTCACATTCCGTGCCGCACGTCCCGCTGTCTGTGTAAGACTTCTGTCGGAACGAAGGAATCCTTCCTTGTCTGCATCGAGGATTGCCACCAGAGAGACACTGGGAAGATCGAGCCCTTCGCGCAGCAGGTTGACACCGACCAGAACATCGAATCTGCCTGCCTTGAAATCCTCCAGAATCTCCACGCGTTCCAGAGTATCGACGTCCGAATGGATGTATCTTGCCCGGATTTCCATTCTTGTGAGGTATTTCTCCAGTTCTTCGGCCATCCTCTTTGTCAGGGTGGTGACGAGCACCCTCTCGTCCTTTTCTATTCTCACCTCTATCTCCTCCATAAGGTCGTCTATCTGATTCTTGATTGGACGGACGTCAATCGGGGGGTCAAGCAGTCCTGTGGGGCGGACCACCTGCTCAATCACCTCGCCTCCGGTCTGTTGCAGTTCGTAATCTCCGGGGGTTGCACTGACGTAGAGCCTCTGGCCCGTGAGGTTATCGAATTCGTCAAATTTGAGAGGCCTGTTGTCAGCTGCGGCCGGGAGCCTGAATCCATATTCGATGAGAGTCTGCTTGCGGCTTCTGTCTCCGCCTGACATAGCGCGAATCTGCGGGATGGTGACGTGGCTCTCGTCTATGAAGGTGAGAAAGTCCTTCGGAAAATAGTCTATCAGGCAGAAGGGACGGGTTCCGGCCTTGCGGCCGTCGAAATATCTGGAGTAGTTTTCGATGCCCTGACAGTAGCCCACTTCCCTTATCATTTCGAGGTCATATTCAACTCTGGATTTCAACCGTTTCGCTTCAAGATGCTTTCCAAGTTCCACGAAGTGGTTGTACCGCTCTGTCATATCGTCCTGAATCTGGCTGACAGCCGCTCTGGTCCTCTCCTTCGATGTGACGAAATTGTTCGCCGGGTAGATTGAAATTTCGTTTAGAAATTCGATGGTGGCCCCGTTCAAGGGGTCTATCATCTCAATGAATTCGATTTCGTTGCCGAAGAAAATCACCCTGTAGCCGTAATTTCCGTATGCGGGGAATACATCCACGTTGTCACCTTTGACCCTGAAGGTACCTCTTTTGAATTCGGCTTCGTTCCTGCTGTAGAGCGCATCCACGAGGCCGTAGAGGAATTTCTGGCGGCTCAGTTTCTGCCCGGTCTCCAATTTGACCGTGGTGCTGTGGAAGTCTTCCGGGTTTCCGATGCCGTAAAGGCAGGAGACGGAGGAGACTACGATGATGTCCCGGCGACCTGACAGAAGAGCGGAAGTGGCGCTGAGCCTCAATTTCTCAATCTCATCGTTGATGCTGAGGTCTTTCTCGATGTAGGTGTCGGTGGTGGGAAGGTATGCTTCGGGTTGATAGTAATCGTAGTAGGAGACGAAATACTCCACAAGATTGTCCGGGAAGAATGACTTGAACTCGCTGTACAGCTGGGCGGCGAGAGTCTTGTTGTGGCTCAGTACCAGAACCGGTCTTTGCAGGCGTTCTATCACACTGGCCATCGTGAAGGTTTTGCCCGAGCCTGTCACACCCATAAGGGTTGTGGCCGGATTTCCTTCATTGATGGAGGTGCATATCCGGTCTATCGCCGTCGGCTGGTCACCTGATGCGGAGTATGGAGCCTTCAGTTTAAACATCGAATATGTGCCTTGCTTCGTCCTTGATGATAAGGCGGGAACTGATTGCATACAGTATTATGGCAATCAGGGGAAGCACGCTTCCCGGAGAAAGAGTGAATCCGCTGTCCTTATGATGGATGACGAAGAATTCCACAAGTATCCAAATCTGGAATCCGAAGAGTATCAAGCTGTTGAGCAGACACAGACGTATCTGCATCAGCCGCTTGTCATAGTGGAAGAAGGTAATCACCGCCAGCAGGAACGTCACGAAAATCATAATCAGGAACTGGCGGTGTTCTATGAATTTCAGACTGAATTTTTCGGATGTTCCGGGGGCTAGGGTCCAGCAGAAGTCGGCTGCTCCCATTGCGGCGATGACGATTGCGGTGGCAATCAAAAGCCAGGTCTGTAATTTTTTCCACATAATCAATACGTATTCTGATTGGTACTGAGTTTCTTGAATTCTTCGTATCTGTCAATTATCTCCGACACATATCTTCTGGTAGGGCCGTCCTCCTTGTCGAACAATCCGGCAAAGTCGTCCCACTTGTCTGTGGCGATTCCCTGAGACATTGCTGTTTTCCTGATTCTCTGAACCTTGGTGATGCCGCAGTTGTAGGCGGCCAAGGCATATTTCACGGCATTTGCAGAGTCTATGCCCTCTTTTGTAAAGATATCGATCAGATGGCGGAGATATCCCGAACCGGCTTCGATGTTGTGTTCAGGGTCGGTCAGATTTTCATCCGCACCAAACATTTTTGCCGTTTCACGACTTATCTGCATCAGGCCGTGATGCTGCCGTTCCGAGCTGTCCTGCGGAGCCTGAAAACTGCTTTCCTGAGAGATTATCGATGCGATGAGAAGCCAATCCAGACCATATTTTCCGCCGTGCCGTATGATGAGGTCATCATAGCCGAGCCGGAACATCCTTCTGAAAAGTTTCTTCGTTTCCCGTCTTTTTTTCAGATAGGTTCCGCCATCTTCCCCCGAAATGCCAGCTATGGCCTCTCCGGGGGTGGGGATGGGAAAGGCGGCGTTGTCCGACAGGATTCCCACCATTGCCGCGACGACAGTACAGACAAGTACTTCTAAAAGGAAGATTTTGTGACGGCAGGACATTATCTGAATCCCCAGAAAATACCGAATTTGAATCCTCTTACGGGCTTCACGTAGTGATATGCGGAAAAATAGTCCGATGTGGGCTTGTCCTTGAAGGCATTGGTATATTTGACAAATATGCAGGCCCGTTTCCACTGCATGTTCACGAAGATGTCACAATAGGGATTGTTGCCTATCAGTTCTTTTTTCTGATTGTAGAACACTCCCAGGTCAGGGCTGTAGGACTGTGCATAATATTTGGTGTTGAAAGTGCCGTTGACACCTATCTGCATTGTCATCACCTCCTTTACAACCGGGAACTGGACGTAATATCTCAGGTTGAGAGCCAGTTTGGGGAGCGGAAGGACGTTTTCATTCGACGAGAGCTGGAAGAGTACCTTGTTGTCGAAATGGAATGCCCATACCTTGAAATTCTTCATCAGATAACCGCTCATTATGCTCATCGCCTCACTGTTCTGGCGCACGTGGGACAATTCGTCATAATAAATCATATTCTTGACCAGAGCATAGCTGAACTGAGCCTCCAGTTGCCATTTGGGGATGGTGAGAAGCCCCTCCACCCTTGTCTCCGATGTCTTTGACAGGTCCATATCCCACCGGTGGTGGTTCATATTGACTTCCTTTACCAGTTGATGCGGTGTCTTGAGGGTTGTGCTGAAACGTCCGGTCAGATGAATACCTTTCTCTATCGGATATACCGAGAACTTGATGCTTCCGTTCAGGTCGAAGTCAAACATCCTGTATCCCATAAAGTAGTAATCTCCGAATGCGTCCCACGAGACGTATCTGCTGAATTTTCCGTTTACTCCGGCATAGAGGTAGGCGTTGTGCTGGGTTGTGTTCCGAGTTCCGGTCAGGTAATATGATTCGTCGAACCGGTAGAGGTTCATTATCTGATAACCTATTCCGGCATTGATTTTCGACAGTGCCGCATCCGGGGAGAACGGCTGCAGCTTGATGAAGAATTTGTTGTTGAAACTGCTGGTCTTCAGGACGTCGTTGCTGGCGGTCCTGTTGAAGTAGAACTTGTTGAAATAGAAGTCCCGCCCGAATGTGTCATTCTCGCCAATTTCGTCTGTATAGGTCTTGCTGTACGTCGAGAACTCACCGTAATGCCCGATGAATGCGGTCGTTCCCTCTCCGACTGACAGGGAGTCCCTGTCCTTGCGTAGGAAATTCAGAGGTATGGTATAGGAGTGATCTACAAAAGCCGTGAGGCGGCTCATCTCGTTTTTGGCATTGGCCAGATTGACCTCGATGGTTTTGGTATCGACGATGGTGTCCCTTATCCAGAAAGAATCCTGGATACCGCCGTTCTCATCCCTCTTGATTTTCTGCCAGATGACGCCGCCATTCATTATATACTTCCTGCCTAGATAGTTGACGGCAAGAGACGTGGTCCTGTTGTCGGTGGCTTCATTCTTGAGCATTCCTCTTGAACCGTACCTGAGGTATGCGATGGTGGCGTTCAGTGCGGGAGTGAAGTTCTGACTCACCCTCAGGTTGAGTTCATTCTCCTCCATCTCCTTGATTGCGAACAGCGTCCCCCAGTATGCAAGTTCAGTGTAGGGTTTTTTGACATTGAACTGAGGAAGGTTTTCCGCGGTATAGGAATCTCCGATATACGGGGTGAAGAATGGGGAATCCTCCACCACGTCACGTTTGAAGTAGTTGTAATTCTGTGTTGCGGAGCCCACTATGCCGAGATAGGTGGCGTTTACGTCCTTCTTGAAGAAAGGATAGTCGTTGAAATGGTAGTTGAAAGAGGTGTCCTGCTCCACAAGATTCATCTCATTGAATCTGGTCTCTGCACTCCAGGTGAGAAGCCTTTTGTAGAACATCGAGTCTGGGACAGCGGAGGTGTTGAGAAGTCTCGGAGTGTTCTCCCTTACGCTGTCCCTATACTCCTTGCGGATTCTCCTGATGGCCTTCTTGATGTCGTGTGTATCCGGCAGGTTGAGGGCCAGAGAATCATACAGGGCCAGGTAGGTTGAATCCAGAAGGGGAAGGGAAGTGGTATCCACTTTGGTCCAGAATTCCATGTCCAGAGAGTCGTACAGGGCCACAAGTCTCAGAGAGTCCAGTTGCTCGTCCGTAAGTGTGTCGATAGCTGCGGCTACGGTGGAATCGGTTGTGTTCAGGAACGTGGAATCAATGGCGGCCGAAGCCGTTGAGTCCAATGCGGCGATTGACAGGGTATCGGGGCGTGTTGCGGGGCTCTGAGCAAAGGAAACCCTTGCGGGGCTTGCGGACAGAAAACCCCACACAACAGTGACAATGGCCAGTTTAAGTATGAATGTCAGTTTTTTTATGGGTTGTCCTCCGTTTTTCTAAATTATGATGACCCCTGCTCCGGACAGTTCGACCAATGTTTTTTCGTGATTCTTCTTGTCAACGTGCCCGAGCGCATTTTTGCGCAGATATACCTTGCGACCCGATTTCAGCAGGTCAAGGCAGGTCTCCCGCACGCAGTATTCAGTCGCTATTCCGCTCACTATCACTTTTCCGGAAAGCATCGTATTGAGTTCTATCCCCTCCCTGTTCCGGCTTTCGAATCCGGAATATTGTTCCTTTCTGGTGTTCATACCCTTGTAGAAGGTGTTCGTCACGGATGGCCGCGCCTCTTCCGGAAGTTCGTAGTAGGACTTGTGAACCTCTCCCCCGTGGGTCTCCATCACGCAGTGGGACGGCCAAATGCCGCCCTGTTCCTTGAATGAACAGTGATTAACCGGGTGATGGTCGGCCACGTAGAATATCTTCTGCTCAGGATGGTTCCTGATATATCTGATGTCATCTTTTACAGCCTGAACGGCTCCTTTGCAGGCCAGATTGCCATCTATGAAATCGTACAGCATATCCACCACGACGTGGGATACGGCGTCCTTGTCTCCGAAAGTTTCGTCATTGAACTTTATCTGTTGCATCAACCTGTTTATCAGCCCCATCTTAAGGTCGTACAGGTCATCGGAGATATCCACCTTGTAGTAGTGGGGATTGATCAGTCTTGTCTGTGTAGGATTGAAGCGGTTCAGATTGTCCAGATAATATCCGCGCTTCTGTTCCATCGTGCGGTTGTCCTCCAGAACGGGTCCGTTGTTGAAGGCAAGTTCCTGCAGCGGTTTGAAATCGTACGAACCGGCCGGAAAGATGGTATATTTTGTCTCGTCGTTCTCGTCGGTAATCTGTATCTCCTCTCCCGCCTTGAGACGCTCTTCAAAACTGTCGCCCCTCAGGCAGGTCACGTCGGCTTTGAACTTCCCGTCCTGAATGATTCTGTAGGTTATCTGGAAACCCGGATTGATGAGTTTTATCTTATCTTCAGAGCGTTTGAGGACAGGTTCCCCGTCAATCTGGACAAGTTTATAGACGTTGCCGAAACAAGGGTTGTGCTTGCTTGTGGCTATGGCATCTCCCACTCCGTATGAGTCTATGCAGGCTTCCTGACGCTCAAGTTCGGAGATGATGTACTCGTCGAGGGAGTTGGTTGCGAATATTCTGCAATTCCTCAGACCCTCGCTGTCGAGTGCCTCACGACATTTCTGCGAAAGGTAGCTCAGGTCTCCGCTGTCCAGACGGATTCCATAACCGGGGGAGTAGCTGTCATCTATTCCGTTTGCCTTGAAAGCCTTGATGGCATTGCGGATGCCGCATTTCAGGGTGTCGTATGTATCTGTCAGAAGTATCAGGCCTTCGCCTTTGTGAGTTTTGATGTATGAATCAAAAGCGTGGTATTCGCCTTCGATGCTGCATCCGAAAGCCGTGACGTAGCTGTGAGCCATCGTTCCGCTTGCTTCGAAGCCGAACTCCATCCCGGTCAGGATGTTGGAACTTCCGGCGCAGCCTCCTATGCATGCGGCCTTGGCACCGTATTCCGCCGCCCAGGGGCCATGTGCCCTCCTGCTCCCGAATTCACTTACAGGATGTCTCCCGGCCGCTCTCGTGACTCTGGATGCCTTCGTGGCGACCGCCATCTGGTGGTTCATTATGCTCAAAAGGGGGGTTTCGAGCACCTGCGCCTCGATTACAGGACCCACTACCATTATGACAGGCTCTTTCGGGAAAACAATTTCCCCCTCTTTCATTGCATAGACCTGACCGGTGAACTTCATCGTTGAAAGATATTCACGGAAAGGGCGGTACTCCTCACCCGGAAGAAATTTTTCAAAAAAGGAGATATCTTCACTTCCTAGCCCCTCAATCATCTGCAGAGCCTCCCGTATTCCGCTCACAACGGCCCAGTTGTTATTGTCCGGGGCGCTTCTGAAAAACAGGTTGAATACAGCTATGCGATCCTTCATTCCATTGTCATAGAACGATTTACCCATCGTATACTGGTACTTGTCGGAACAGTAGGAGATATTCAGCATAGCGGCAAAGTTATGAATTTTTCCGCAAGTGGGAAATCATATCCTTTGTCATTCCGTCAAGATCGTATCCGGGTTTCCAACCCCACTCTTCACGTGCACATCTGTCATCCATCTTGTCCGGCCAGGAATCAGCTATGGCCTGACGGACAGGATCGATTTCATATCTGACGCGGAGAGACGGTATTTCACGCCGTATTGCAGCAAAAATCGTCTCAGGCTCAAAACTCATTGAGGCTATGTTGAACGAATTGCGGTGCTTCAGCCCTGAAGGGTCGGCCTCCATTATCTGAACAGCGGCTCGGAGCGCATCGGGCATATACATCATATCCATATATGTCCCCGGGGCTATCGGGCAGACGAATTCCTCCCCTTTGACTGCGCTGTAGAACACCTCCGCCGCATAGTCTGTTGTGCCGCCTCCGGGGGGCGTAGTGTAAGAAATCAGCCCGGGAAAGCGCACGGAACGGGTATCTACTCCGTATTTGAGAAAATAATAATCGCTTAACAGCTCCACCGCAACCTTGGTCACTCCGTACATTGAAGTAGGACGCTGAATTGTATCCTGAGGGGTCTCCTTGTGAGGAGTCGTTGGTCCGAAAGCCCCTATGGAACTCGGAGTGAACACTGCACATCCCTTCTCTCTTGCCAGTTCCAGGATGTTGATCAGTCCGTTCATCTGGATGTTCCAGGCAAGAAGCGGTTTTTTTTCGGCGGTTGCCGAAAGGATGGCGGCAAGGTTGTAGATGGTGTCTATATGATATTTGTCAATTGTTGAAGCCAACTGGCCGGCATTGCACACATCCGCAAGTTCCGAGGGCCCACTCTCTTTCAATATCCCTTTGGGTTCCGCTCCCTGAATGTATCCGGCCACAACGGTGGCTCCATCTTTTTCCTTTCTCAATTTCATGGTCAGTTCCGAACCAATCTGGCCCGTGGAACCGATAATAAGAATATTTTTCATCGAAAAATGATATTTCTATAACGTAACACAAAGTTACGTTAAATTTAGTAGCTTTGTGCAAGAATATTTTAAAACAGGTTCTCAATTGTTTCAAAAATATGTACGGTAAATTTCAAAACTATCTCAAGGATGAGCTCAACGCCATCGACAATGCCGGCTTGTACAAGCGGGAGAGGAATATATGCTCTCCTCAGGGAGCCGAAATCACGCTTGAAGACGGCCGGAAGGCTCTCAATTTCTGTGCCAACAACTATCTGGGACTCGCAGACTCCCCGCGTCTGATACGTGCCGCCAAGGAGGCTATGGATGCGCGCGGCTACGGTATGAGTTCTGTCCGTTTCATCTGTGGAGCCCAGGATCTGCACCGAAAGCTTGAAAAGGCGGTTGCCGATTATTTTCATACAGAAGATACTATCCTTTACGCCGCCTGTTTCGATGCCAATGGAGGAGTGTTCGAACCTCTTTTTACGGAGCAGGACGCCATTATTTCCGATGCCTTGAACCACGCTTCCATAATCGACGGTGTCCGTCTTTGCAAGGCTGTCAGGTACCGTTATGCCAACGCCGATATGGCGGACCTTGAGAATTGCCTGAAGCAGGCTCAGGCCCAGAGATTCCGTATTATCGTCACTGACGGAGTGTTCTCTATGGATGGCAATGTCGCCCCTATGGACAAGATATGCGACCTTGCTGAGAAATATGACGCTCTGGTTATGGTCGATGAAAGCCATTCCGCGGGTGTTGTCGGAAAGACCGGGCACGGTGTGGCGGAGCAGTTCGACTGCTACGGCCGCATAGACATATTCACCGGCACGCTGGGTAAATCCTTCGGAGGTGCCGTCGGCGGATTCACTACCGGCCGCAAGGAGATCATAGATATGCTCAGGCAGCGGTCAAGGCCCTATCTGTTCTCCAATTCTCTGCCTCCTATGATTGTGGGAGCGGGAATCGAGATGTTCAAGATGCTTGAGAAGAGTGACGACCTGCATACGAAACAACAGGAGAACGTCGTCTATTTCAGGGAAAAGATGCTTACCGCAGGGTTCGATATCAAGCCTACCCAGTCCGCAATTTGTGCCGTGATGCTTTACGATGCCCCGCTGAGCCAGAAGTTCGCTGCGGCGATGGCGGAGGAGGGCATTTTCGTCACCGGCTTCTACTATCCGGTAGTTCCCAAGGGGCAGGCCAGAATAAGGGTTCAGATAAGCGCAGCCCACACAAGAGCGCACCTCGACAAGGCAATTGCCGCCTTCATCAAGGTCGGTCGTTCCCTCAGTGTGATAAAGTGATGAAGTGACCTTTTTTGCAAAACGAAAAAAAGACATTACCTTTGCACCGATATGAAACTATGGGACAAAGGCTATACTGTAAGTGACAGGATTGACAAGTTCACGGTCGGGAATGACCGTGAACTTGACCTTTATCTGGCAAGATTCGACATCCTTGGGACAATTGCTCACGTGAGGATGCTCGTCAGCGTGGGACTCGTAGGGGAAGAGGAGGGGGCTTCTCTGTTAAAAGCCCTCAAAAATCTCTATGAATCAGCTTGTCAGGGGAAATTCGTCATTGAGGAGGACATAGAGGATATCCATTCTCAGGTCGAGTTGGAACTCACACGCCGCCTTGGAGATCTTGGTAAGAAGGTCCATACCGGACGTTCCCGGAACGATCAGGTCCTCCTTGACATAAAACTTTTCTCCCGTGACGGGATTCACCGCATTGCGGAGAAGGTCAGGGTTCTGTTCGATGCTCTGCAGGATGCCGGCGAAAAGCATAAGGATGTCCTTATGCCCGGCTATTCGCATCTTCAGGTGGCTATGCCTTCATCCTTCGGGTTATGGTTCGGAGCATACGCTGAAAGTCTGGCAACTGACCTTAACCAGTTGCTCGGTGCCTGGAACACCGTCAACTGCAACCCCCTCGGCTCTGCCGCAGGGTATGGCTCCTCCGCTCCTCTGAACCGTCGTATGACAACGGCTCTGCTGGGATTCAAGGATTTGGACTACAACAGCATCTATGCCCAGATGAGCAGGGGTAAGAGCGAACGGATTGTGGCTTTCGCCCTCTCCTGTATCGCCGAGACGGTGGGACGTCTTGCGGCTGATTGCTGCCTTTTCAACAGCCAGAATTTCGGATTCGTGAAACTCCCCGATGAACTGACCACCGGTTCCAGCATAATGCCTCACAAGAAGAATCCCGATGTGTTCGAACTGATTCGCGCCCATTGCAACAGGATTTGCGGTGCACCTCAGACACTGCGCCTTCTCTGTACCAATCTGCCCAGCGGTTATTTCAGGGATATGCAGTTGACCAAGGAGATCTTTTTCCCTCTTTTCGATGAATTGGATAATTGCCTTGACATGGCTGTGTTCGCCATTTCCAATATGAAAGTGGTGGAAAATCTGATGTCAGACCCCAAATATATGCCGGCTTTCAGTGTGGAGGAGGTCAACCGTCTTGTCTCTGAAGAGAACGTTCCGTTCAGGGATGCATACAGACAGGTGGCAGACCGCATCTCGGACGGTTCGTTCCGTTTTGAAGGGAAACTCCGGCACACTCACGAAGGTTCTATCGGCAATCTCTGCAACGTGGAGATTGCTTCCAAGTTCAATGAAGTTTATCGTACATTCGGCTTCGAAGCGGTGGATAATGCAGTTTCATCCCTGCTGGCCGATGCTTAACACTTGTTTATATGAGAAGATTCCCTGTCCTTTCCCTTGTTCTTGCATTATCGTCAGCATCGGCGTTTGCCCAGTATAAGGAAGAGGAGCCTGAATACGAGAGAATCAAGCCCAACTTCACAGTGGAAGGGTGGTATGCTTCGCTGACCAATGGAGACCGCGACGGGGCTTCCCTTGTCGATCCGAATAAAAATCATTATCCCAAGTTTAACTTTATGCTTGGTTTTCAATCCAAGCCGGGGGCGAAGAACGAAGCCATCGCGGAGGCGCTGAACTATCCCGTCTATGGTATCGGAGTGGGCTGGGAGAAGTTCAGCTCAATGGGTTTCAACTATGCGGATTCGAGGTTGAGCGATATGTTCAATCTTTTCGGATTCTTCGAAGGTTCCATCTACAAGACTCCGATGTTCTCCTTCGGCCTGACTCTCCGTCTTGGAGTGGGTCTGACTTTCGATATCTACGATAAGGATACAAATCCCAACAATGTCCATTTCGGAGGCCCTCTCTCCCTCTATGTCTGCGGAGGCCCGCAGATAAAGTTTCGTCCGACCAAACAGCTTGAACTTGCCGCGAACGCCTTTATCTGGCATCACTCCAACGGCCACACATGGACTCCCAACATCGGCATCAACCAGCGTGGTATCGGCCTTTCCGCAAGGTACAGCCTTGAAGAGCCCTATACCAAGAACGTAAAAAAGGGAACTCATCTTCACGATTTCAAGAGTGGTTTCAAATGGGATATCTTCACCCACGTGGGTATGCATTCCTACAAGTCGGAGTGGTTTGCCTACAACCAGTTCGTGCCTGACAAGGAACTCAAGCAGCCCGATTTCGCGAACTGGAGCCGTGTCGGCATCGGAGCCAGTGCCCAGCACCGCTACTGTCTGCTCTGCTCCACTGGAATAGAAGTGGATATGACCTATATGTGGGGAATGAAGAGACTCGAACAGGCGGACAGGGTTCTCTTCGGTGACAAGGCCGTTGACAATTCCAAGGGCTACAGCCCCGTTATGGTGACGGCAGGAGCCGTTCACGAATTCTATTACGGCAATGTTTCCGCATATCTGGGCATCGGTGCTTACGTGCTGCACAAAGTGGGCATCTATGAGGATTCCACCTGGATGTACGAGAAAATAGGAATGCGCTTCTATGTCCCCAACTGGAACAACATTTTTATCGGCTGGAACATTCTGGCCCGTAATTTCACCGAGGCGGACCACTTCGAATTCCAGCTCGGTATAAGACTCTGATTTTGCTATGTCAAAAGGTTCGGCAGCATATTCTGTCCTGAAATCCTACATCCGTTTCTGGACGGAGAAGGTCTATTATGAAGAGACTTTTGTGGAGGGCATCGAAAATATCCCTTCCGACGGCACTCCTGTGATGATAACAAGCAACCACCAGAACAGTATGAACGATGCTCTGGGCATACTTCTGGCAATCAACGACCGCAAGCCCAATTTCATCGTCCGTGCCGATGTTTTCGGAATCAGCACCGGCTTTGGCAAGTTCCTGCGCTCGATAGGCCTTCTGCCTGCATACAGGCTCAATTACGAGGGCTCTGCAGCTCTCTCTGCAAATGCCGCAACGTTCAGCGTTTCCGAGCAGGCCCTTATTGACGGAGAGACAGTGGTGATATTTCCTGAGGGCGGACACGCTGAAGGACATTGGCTCAATATTTTTAAGGGAGGTATGGCCAAGATGGCTTTCGAGGCCGCGGAAATTGCCGGCTTTGAGAAGGATATCAAGATAGTGCCTGCTTGCAACCATTATTCGTCATATCACGGTCTGCGCGGGAAACAGCTTGTCAGATTCGCCGAGCCTGTGAGTCTCTCTCAATACTATGGTTTATATCGGGAAAAACCCCGCACAGCGATGAGGAAACTTTCCGCCGATATCCGCTCCCGGATAGAGTCGATGGTTCTTGACATTAAGGACAAGGAGTTCTACAATGAACTTGAGTTCATCCGCAACGGGCAGGCAGGCGATGAATTTGCTGCAGGAAAAGGGGTAGGGGAAGGAGATTTCCCTGCTCGGTTTGAGAGCGACAAGGTATTGATTTCCAAATTCTTTGAAGCCAGAAGGACGGAGAATCCATATTTCAGGACCCTTAATTCGGAAGAAGGTCAGACACTTGCCGAACTTGCAGCTCGGCAGGCAGATGCTCAGAATGAAGCCGCTTCCGCTTCCGGTGAAGCAGGGGCGGTAGAGACTGCTCCGGTGGAGAAACTTCTTATTGACACGAGGAATCTCCTCCGGGAGTATGCGGAAAATGGACTTGAGGACCGTCAGTTCCGCGACAGGTCTTCCGTGTTCGGGCTTGTCCTGCAGATAGCCGCATTGGCCGTACTTCTGCCATTGGCGTTGATTTTCCTCTGGCCCTCCGCGATATGTTGGCTTGTTCCTCTCCATTTTGCCAAAAAAGCAAAAGGGGATATGTTCGAGGGCACTTTCGTGCTTGCAATGAACATACTTGTCATAATTCCGCTGGCTTCAATCGTGACTTTCATTGTCGCGAGCTTGAAATTCACCCTGCTGTTTGCCGCAATCTGCGTTTTGGTATTGCCGCTGGTTCTGCTTTTCGAATGGAACTATTTCAAGACTCTCCGCAGCGCCCTGACGGATTTGAGGTTTTTCCGTACGTCCCCGCACATTCGGAAGGAGATAGGGGAGAAGCGTTCCGCACTTTTTTCAAAACTGGCGGAATTTCTTAAAAATTGATTATATTTGCACTCCGACAGGAGAGATGCTCGAGTGGCTTAAGAGGCACGCCTGGAAAGCGTGTATGCGCCAAAAGCGTATCTCGGGTTCGAATCCCGATCTCTCCGCAAGACATTGATAGTCAGGCAGACAGCCTCGCATTTGCGAGGCTGTCTGTGTAAGTGGAAGTTACCTGTGGCTGCTGCTGCCGGTCTGATGCCTGAATGTCTTGCAAGGGCCCCGCGGCGAGCGGGAAGGGAATGCGCAGCGGCCTCCGGCCGCGAGCACAATCCCGTCAGGGAATGTCGGAGACCCAATCTTTTGCGACCTCTCGGCTACAGTTGGATGGGGGAATTCAAGCCTCAACCTCCCCCGAAATTTCTTCTAAGCGTTCATAAAGTTCGGGTATTCATCGAACAGGCACATTGCCAGTATGAATGAAGCGATGCACGTCGCCCATACGAAAACCGTCCAGAATATCCTGTGTTTTCCAAAGAAACATTCGGTTCTCTCTTTGAGATATTTTGAGTATATGACAACAGACAGTATAGTTGCTGCCAAAATGCAAATCCAGACTATAATCACTTGTCCGTCATTACAGAATCGCTCAGTTCCGAAAGAAAAATAGAGAATAAACTGAATTATTACCCAGGATATGCAATAATACTGATTGATGTGTCGGGATGGATGGATAAAGACCGGTATTGATTTCTGCGGTATCAACTGCCCGAGAAAAAAGAACAGGCTTATCAGGCCCACATTGATGGGCAGGCAAATGATTGCATCAGAAATCGGACGATGTGCCACATAGATTTCACTTGTCAGGCCCTTGAAGATATTCTGCTCGATATTGAACGACACGTAAATGTATGCCGCGCACAATACTGTTCCAACCAGAAGAGATATGGCGTGGAACCTTTTCTTGTCCTGCAGGAACTGGTATTTGTCGCCGAACCATTGTCCTGCCGCCACGAAGATGAACCAGTTGAAAAGAGGAAAGTAGCTCTCAGATTCGGTGCCCCAGAAAAAACCGAGAAGTTGGTCAACCGGATAACAGCCGACGGATACTCCCTCAAGTAATGTGCCCAGCACACTCAGGACGATGGATATGAGCACCATCCTGCCATTTCCAATTTTCAGTTTCTTCAGGCAACCGACAAATAGGAAAGCCAGGCCCGCGAACTGAAGGATATCGACGCTAAATCCGTATGCCAGATAGACCAGATTGTCCGGGTGATTGAGAATCAAGCTGCTCAGCGACGCGGGAATGATTTCCCTGCACAATAAAAGGGTAAAACCGATGGTAAGAAGTTTAAATCCCCTTTGAAGGCATTCCTTTGCCGAATTGTGTCTGGTATAGGAAAGGCCTATTCCCATACAGAACATAAAGGTGACAGCACCGGCAATCGAGCCTCTCACATACGAGTTGATTGCGCTCAGGGATGGCTCAAAACCGGTGGACAAGGCTTCATAAGTATGGGTCCAAATCATCAATACTATGGTTAAGGCCTTTGCCAGATCAAATTCAAGTTGCCTGCCGGTGTTGACTCTTTCTGCGGAGAAGATGGAATTCATATGATGCTACATATTTACAGTTACAAAGATAACCAACATTTCAATATACAATTGAGTTGGGTATAGGAATGGAAAAGATTCTGTTTCGTTTTCAATCGTTTTGTCGGCGTAAACGATATCTGTTGGGAGCTTCCGCAGCTGAGAGTATTTCATAGAAATGACCTGATTTCCGAGGGAGCCGAAAGTCTGAAATAATTTGCAGCAGACATCGATACGGAAAAGATGAAAGCGCCATCATTCCTGATAGTCCTTACAGGTATCGGCCAGTATGCCTACAAGCGCGAAGATGGTGTGATGGTCGTGCCGACAGGCAGCCTGTACGGATAAAATTTATCCTGACTGTTTCAAAACAGATTCTTATATTTGCGGTGTGAAAGAGTATCGGACATATCGCAAACCCGTTACGGCTCTGCTGTTCGGGTCGTTCAATCCTCTGCACGAAGGGCATCTTGCGATTATCAGATATATTGTTGAAAAGTACCCTGACTGCAGGGCCGGTCTGGTCGTCTCTCCCGAAAGTCCCTTCAAGAAGGGAATGGGAAGCAGCGGTGACAGCAGGCTCGACGCGGTGCGCAGGTCCGTGGAGGAAAGCGGTCTGGACATTGACGTTCTGGATGTGGAGTTTTCGCTCCCTAAACCGCATTACACCATCTCCACTCTCCGCCATCTCAGGGCGGCACACCCTGAGAGGGAGTATGTCCTCGTGGTGGGGGCCGACTGTCTTGCACAGATACAGCAATGGTACGAGGGGAATGAACTGCTCCGCGAATTCGAGGTGTGGGCCTATCCCCGTGCCGGTTATGATGTCGAGGCCACAGCCGATGTACTCAATGCCGATGAAGGGGTCAGAGGCGTGACCGTGCTCAGAGGAGAGATGCACAATATCTCTTCAACGAAAATCCGCAAGTCCGAGGAATATGACGTGATTGTAATCGGAGGTGGAATAACCGGTGCCGGAGTGGCAAGAGACTGTGCCTTAAGGGGACTCAGGACGCTTCTTCTTGAGAAGGCTGATATGACCAACGGTGCTACCGGCCGCAACCACGGACTGCTCCACAGTGGGGCCAGATATGCCGTCGGAGATCCGGAATCGGCCAGAGAGTGTATGTCGGAGTGCAATATCATCAAGCGAATCGCTCCGCATTGTGTTGAACCGGTTGGCGGTCTTTTCCTTACTCTCCCGCAGGATGACATCGCCTATCAGTCCGTGTTTGTCAATGCTTGCGAGGATGCCGGGATTCCGGTTCAGGTGATGGACCCGGAAGAGGTTCTGCGTATGGACCCCTCTGTCAACCCTTCCGCCATCGGTGCGGCTATGGTGCCGGATGCGGCCGTGGATCCCTTCGCACTTACTCTTGCCAACAGCTATGATGCCTGCAACCACGGGGCGAGGGTTCTTGTAAATCACGAGGTCACAGGGTTTATTGTCTCAAACGGGAAAATACAGGGAGTGACGGCCCTCGATACGCCATCCGGAGAGCAGAAAACCTTTTATTCCCGGATGGTTGTGAACGCTGCCGGAATCTGGGGTGCCGGCGTGGCAGCCCTTGCCGGGGTAAAAATCAATATGTATCCGGCCAAAGGCTCTCTGCTTGTTTTCGGACATAGAGTCAACAGATTGATTCTCAACAGATGCCGTAAGGCTTCCGATGCTGATATACTGGTTCCTGGAGGAAATGTGTCCCTTCTTGGCACCACTTCCTCCAGATCATCATTCGAAGAGATTGACGATATACGGCCCACTCCCGATGAAGTGGATCTTCTCCTGAAAGAAGGGTCGCTTCTTTCGCCCGCCTTGAAATCCACAAGAATCCTTCGGGCCTATTCCGGAGTGCGCCCGCTTGTGTCCTGCGATGATGACGGGTCCGGACGTGGAATAAGCAGGGGAGTGGCTCTGATAGACCACTCCACTCGTGATGGTCTGGAGGGATTCATCACAATCACGGGAGGAAAGCTTACCACCTACAGGCTGATGGCCGAGATGGCAACTGATCTTGTCTGCCGGCATCTGAATGTTGGAAGGAAATGTCTGACGGCGAGGCGTGTCCTGCCCGAACTTAAGGTTCACGTCCCGCGGCTAGGCGGAAAGATGATTTGCGGATGTCAGGGAGTTACTGACAAGGAGATCCAATATGCAGTTGAAAATATGGGCGTAAGGAATCTGGAATCCCTCCGCCGCAGGACACGATTGGGAATGGGGACCTGTCAGGGCGTTTTCTGTGCGAGACGTGCCGCTGCGATGCTTCCGGAGCCGGATATCGAGGGTTTTCTCCGTAAGAGATGGAAGGGTATATATTCCGTCGCCTGGGGCGATACCTTGAAAGAAGCCCAATTGACTCAGTGGACATACAGGAATCTGTTATGAGATACGATGTGGTGATAATCGGAGGAGGGCACAGTGGCCTGGAGAAGGGTTTGGAGGTGCTGCGGCAGGGACTGACCTGCTGCGCGCTGTGCAAGGGCGTGAGCAGCCGGAAGTTCAGGGACGAAAACTACAGGCACGATGTGGCGCGTGAGCAGTTCCGTTCTCTCGGAGGTGTGCTTCTTATGGGAGAGACTGTGACAGGAGGGGTGATAGCCGACGGACTTCTTCTCTCCATCTACACTGAGGCGCATCCTGATGAGCCGATAGAGGCCTCCCTTTTTTATCTCTCGACCGGCAGCTTTTTCACCGGAGGCCTTTCATCAACTTCGACTTCGGTCTTTGAAACGATATTCGGACTTGACGTTAATTTCTCCGGCTCTCATTCCGACTGGGTCGATCCCGACTTCTTCGCCCACCAGCCATTTATGGATTTCGGAGTCCTGACTGACAGCGAAGGCCACGCACTGCTTTGTGGCAAGCCGGTCCGCAATCTTTTCCCCATAGGTTCCATAGTGGCAAGGATATAAGAAGATTTTTCAGAAAAATTTTGCCGGAAAAATTAATTGTGCTATCTTTGCAAACCCAAAATATTGTTTGACAACCGTTAAGCCAGTGATTAAGAGATAGTTCAATGTCTATCCGCTTGCGGTTATAAATTTTTAAAATTTATTTTTTATGTACGCAATCGTTGATATTGCAGGACAGCAGTTCAAAGTTGAGGCAGGCAGTCAGGTTTTCGTGAACAGGCTTGCATCAGCTGAGGGAGAGGCTGTTTCATTCGACAAGGTGCTTCTTGTCGATGAAGAAGGAAAGGTGAAAGTGGGTGCCCCCTACGTGGAAGGGGTTTCCGTAGAGGCTACCGTGCTTGAGCACTGCAAAGCTGACAAAGTTATCATCTTCAAGAAGAAACGTCGCAAAGGCTATCAGAAGAAGAACGGTCACCGTCAGTATCTCACCAAAATTCAGATTGACGCAATTGCTTAACTTTTAAAACTTTCGGATTATGGCACACAAAAAAGGTGTAGGTAGTTCAAAGAACGGCCGTGAATCACAGAGCAAGCGCCTCGGTATCAAATTGTTCGGCGGGCAGGCTGCAAAGGCCGGCAACATTCTCGTCCGTCAGAGAGGTACAGTTCACTATCCCGGTGAGAACGTAGGAATGGGTAAGGACCATACTCTTTTCGCGCTGGTTGACGGTACTGTCTCCTTCAGAAAGAAAGCAAATGACAAATCATTCGTTTCAGTGGTTCCTTTCCCCAAGGCTGAAGCGTAAGGATCGATTTGTAAAAGAAGATAAAACAGAATCGTTTGTAAAGAACGGTTCTGTTTTTTTTGTATATTTGCCGCCGATAAAAATTGATAGAGATGCTGACACTGAAACTTCTCAGGGAGAATCCTGAATTCGTAATAGAGCGTCTGAAGGTAAAGCATTTTGACGCTGAACAGATTGTCCGTGACATTATAGGTCTGGATGCCCGACGCCGTTCGCTGCAGACAGAACTTGACACCTGCCTTTCCAACCAGAAAACTCTCGCTTCCAAAATCGGAGGGCTGATGAAGGAGGGGAAACGGGCTGAGGCTGACGAGGTAAAGGGTGAGGTGGCCTCTCTTAAGGAGAAGTCAAAGGAGCTTGAAGAGAACCTTGCGGCAAGTCAGGCGGAGCAGGACAAGCTGCTGGTGCTTCTTCCCAACCTTCCCTGCGCCCAAGTGCCGGAAGGTGGGAGTGCCGAAGACAATGTTGTCGTGAAGATGGGTGGCAAGACTCCGGAACTCGGAGATAATGCACTTCCTCACTGGGAACTGGTGAAGAAGCTCGACATCATCGACTTCGATCTCGGCGTGAAATTGACCGGAGCGGGTTTCCCTGTCTATAAAGGAAAAGGTGCACGCATCCAGAGAGCTCTCATCTCCTATTTCCTCGAAAAGAACACTGCGGCCGGATACGTTGAGTACCAGCCCCCCTATATGGTGAACGAAGCTTCCGGTTTCGGAACCGGCCAGCTCCCCGACAAGGAGGGTCAGATGTACTATGCCCCGCTGGACGGTTTCTATCTGGTTCCCACCGCCGAGGTGCCCGTCACCAATATCTATCGTGACGTCATTCTCAAAAAAGAGGATTTTCCCGTGAAGATGACGGCATATACTCCCTGCTGGCGCAGGGAGGCGGGCTCATACGGCAAGGACGTGCGCGGACTGAACCGTCTGCATCAGTTTGACAAAGTGGAGATTGTCCGTCTGGAGCTGCCTGAGGACTCGTACGCCGCTCTCGATCAGATGGTGGCTCACGTGGAAACGCTTGTTCAGGAACTGGGCCTTCCTTACAGAATACTCAGGCTCTGTGGTGGCGATATGAGTTTCACTTCTGCAATCACCTACGATTTCGAGGTCTTTTCCGCGGCTCAGAAGCGCTGGCTGGAGGTGAGTTCAGTCTCAAACTTCGAGTCATATCAGGCCAACAGGCTCAAGTTAAGATATAAAGATGATTCCGGCAAGACGGTTCTCGCACATACGCTCAACGGAAGTTCCCTCGCTCTCCCCAGAATTCTCGCGGCAATAATCGAGAACTACCAGACTCCGGACGGCAAAATCGTCGTTCCCGAAGTGCTGAGAAAATATACCGGCTTCGACGTCATTGACTGATGCAGGAAGCGCAGCGCATTGTAATGGGAATTGACCCCGGAACCAACATACTCGGTTACGGGGTCGTTCTGATTGACAGGCGCAGTGTACATTTCGTAGATGCGGGAGTGATTGACCTCAGAAAGGAGAAGGACCACTTTATCAAGCTGAAAAGAATCCTGAATGAGGTGGGTGCGCTGATTGAGCGCTACTCCCCGGATGATCTCGCGATAGAAGCTCCGTTCTACGGAAAGAACCCTCAGGTGATGCTCAAGCTCGGAAGAGCGCAGGGGACCGCCATTTCCGCTGCTCTCAGCAGGCAGATACCGGTTTTCGAGTATGCCCCCCGAAAGGTGAAGATGGCCATTACGGGGCGCGGCGACGCTTCCAAGGAGCAGGTGAAGATGCTGGTGGAAAAGACGTTGAAGACCGCTCTGGATATAAATTATCTGGATGCTTCAGACGCACTGGCCATTGCATTGTGCCATTTCTACCAGTTGACAAGTCCTCTTACGGACACCTCTGCCTCCACAAGCTGGAAGGCTTTCGTGGAGGCTCATCCCCAGAGGGTGAAAAAAGATTGACTCCGGCTTTACTTTTGACTGCCGAGTCAGTCAAAATATCCGGTTTTTTTATTTGATGCCATTATGAAAGAGATTTACAGGAGATTCATATACATATCCGTTCTTATTTTGCTGTTTCCTTTTGCCGCAAAGGCCGACGGTTACTCCCTCAGGATGAAATTCGTCGATGCCAAGAACGGGGTGGGGGTGGAGTTCGCGACGGTCTCCCTCTCGAAGAAGGGTTCTGACAAAGTTTTCAAATATACCCAGACCGACGCACAGGGGAATGCCGTGATGAAGGATATCCCCGAGGGTGTCTATATTCTGAAGGGAATACTGCTTGGATACAACGATTATTCGGGCGAGGTGGATGTACGCAAGAGTCAGAATCTCGGGGAACTGAAGATGTCGGTTCAGGCCGAATTCATCAAGGGAGCGATGGTGACGGAGGTAGGCAACCCAATAGTCGTCAAGAAGGATACCATCGAGCACAATGTTTCCCTGATGCACGTGTCGGATAATGACGTCCTTGAGGACCTGCTGAAAAAAATCCCTGGAGTGGAGGTGAACAGCGACGGCAGCATAACGGCAAACGGAAAGACAATAAACAAGATACAGATTGACGGAAAGGAATTTTTTACGAATGACCCGTCTCTGGCAAGCAAGAACCTTCCGGCCAAAATAGTCGAGAAGGTGCGCGTGGTGGAGAAGAAATCCGACCAGGCCCGCTTCACCGGCATTGATGATGGAGAGGAGGAGACGGTGCTTGATCTGGGTATAAAGAAAGGGATGATGAACGGTTGGCTGGGCAACTTCAGCGCCGGAGGCGGTATGGATGTGCGCAGCGCGGGGATAGAAGGGGAGTCTGTCAATAACGATTTCCGCTATCAGGGTTCCGCTCTGACAGCCAATTTCACGGACAAGAGCCAGATAGCTGTGATAGGCAACATCAACAACACCAATAACCGCGGATTTCAGGATATGATGGCTTCCACGATGGGAGGGATGCGCGGCGGTGGAATGCGCGGTGGAAACGGCAGCGGAATCTCCAACTCATTTATGCTTGGCGGCAACGGGGGATATACCTTCAAGGACAAATCCGAGCTTGTGGGTAATGTGATGGGGAACGGCAACAGAAGGTACGTTGAGGAGAGCACCGCAAGAACAACCTATAACAGTGACGGTTCCACATTGTTCGCTACCGAAGATGGTACAAATCGGAACAATACTTACGGAGTGAGGGCGGGAGGCCGCGCCGAAATCAACCTTTCAGAAAATGCCTCTCTGATAGTCGAGCCCAGTTTCAGATATGGTTGGGGAGACTACGAGGAGAAGAATATATTCGCTACGGACAAGACCCTTGCAGGGGGAGATAAATACAAGGTCAATGACGGCTCCAGCCTTTCAACCGGCAAGAGCAACTCCGTCAACGCCGACGGCAGAATCGTCTATCGTCAGAAATTGGGAAAACCGGGGCGAACCCTTTCAGTCAATGCGAGATATCAGTTCTCCGACACCAAGTTGGACGGTTCCAACTACTCGCTTACCAATGCATATACCGAGCCGGACGCTGCCGGGCGTCAGGCTTCCGATTCCACTCTGGTTGACCAGAAGTTCAACCAGAAGTCCAACTCCAACTCAATCAATGCACGGTTCTCCTATACGGAACCTCTCGGCAAGAATTTCTACCTCGAAGGTAATTACCGCATCCGCTATTCGAACAACAATTCAACCAAGGACACTTACGGACGGGACGGCAGCGGAGCATATACCCGCAAGGATGACCTCTACTCAAGCAACGTCACAAACAGGTACGTGAATCATAGCGCCGGCCTCAATCTGATGAAGCAGGAGGAGAAGTTCAATCTCACTGTCGGGGCGACAATCGAGCCCAACACCACCGTCAACACCACCGCCGGGGCGCGGATTGATACGTCTCTCACCCTCAAGGTACTGAACTGGTCGCCGAACGCCAGATTCGACTATAACTTCTCGGACCACAGGATGCTTCGCATCAACTATCGCGGCAACAGCGGCCAGCCTTCCATCAACCAGTTGATGCCTATCCCCGACAACTCCAACCCGCAGCGTCAGGTCCTTGGAAATATGGGTCTGAATCCCTCTTTCACTCACGATTTGAGGACGATGTACAGGGCGACCAATATGGAGACATTCTCATCCATACACGCGGAACTCAACGGAAGTTACAAGCCCAGAAGCATCGTCAACGCCTCCTGGACCGATGCGGCTGGAGTACAATATTCAGTGCCGATGAACTACGAGAAGGCAACCTACTCAGCGAACGGTATGTTTATGTTCAATTCACCGCTCGGAAAGAGCAAATTCTCGATAATGTCCTTCACAAGACTGAACTACAGTAACGGCGTCTCTTTTGTGGGTGACAGCGACATAGACCCCACGGACAAGTCTTCATATCTGAATCTCGACAACTACACCTCCAACAGATACCAGAATGTCTCCGCAATGGAGAACCTGCGTCTGACATACCGCAGCACCATCTGGGAGGCATCACTAGGGGGTAACGTCAACTATTCTCAGGCGTTCTATGAGATAGCGGACAAGAACAGGGACGCAACCTGGACCAACAGCATCATCGGCAACATTGTGCTCAATTCCGAGATTATCAGTTTCTCGACCGATGCCAGATACACTTTCTACAAAGGATATTCCAACGGGTACAATGACCCAAATCTGGTGTGGAACGCCGAAATCAGCAAGCAGTTGTTCAAGAACAGTATGACCGTCGCCGTCAAGGCGTATGACATTCTCAACCAGAGCCGGAACACCTTCCGTACAACAACCGACAATTACGTTCTCGACACACGGAACAACACCCTGGGCCGCTATGTGGTGCTTACACTCACATACCGTTTCGGAAACTTCGGCGGGAGGAAGTCTGTGGGAATGAGAGGACACGGCCCCGGAATGGGCGGAGGATATGGCTCCGGTGGTCCCGGAATGGGCGGAGGACGCGGTCCCGGCGGTCCGGGAATGGGTGGCGGAAGGCCCTAACGGGCTGCATAGCCGCGCCATTTCTCAATGGCGGCATTCATATCTTTGGGAATCGGACAGGAGAAACTGACTGTCTTGCCGCTCCTCGGATGGGTGAATCCAAGGGTTGCGGCGTGAAGCGCCTGTCTGGGGAGAAGTTCGAAGCAGTTGTCGATGAATTGCCTGTATTTGGAATAGAGAGTTCCCTTTAGAATCCTGTCCCCTCCGTAGCGTTCATCGTTGAACAGTGGATGACCGATATGGTTCATATGCACCCTGATCTGATGCGTGCGGCCTGTCTCCAGAACACATTCCACAAGAGTCACGTAGCCGAAGCGTTCGATTACCCTGTAGTGGGTAACGGCGTGCTTTCCCTCCGAACCGTCCGGAAATACCTTGAACCTCAGCCTGTCGTTGGGGTCACGGCCGATGTTGCCGTCAATCACTCCGCTCTCCTCCTCGATATTGCCCCATACAAGGGCTATGTATTTCCTCTCTATGGTGTGGTAGAAGAACTGCTTTGCGAGTGATATCTGTGCTTCGTCCGTCTTTGTCACCACCAGCAGCCCGGAAGTGTCCTTGTCAATTCTGTGGACCAGCATCCCCATTCTCTCATCCTGCTGGGGAGTCCCTTTCTCGATGCCCAGATGGTACGCCAGAGCGTTGACAAGTGTTCCGCTGTAATGGCCGTGGCCGGGATGTACGACCAGACCTGCCGGCTTGTTCAGTACAATCAGGTCATCATCTTCATAGACAATGTCCAGCGGAATGGGCTCGGGGGAGGCATCGAATCCGTGGTGCTCGAAAGGCATCACAATCGTTATCACGTCCAGAGGCTTCACTTTGTAGTTGGCCTTGACAACACGGTCGTTCACCCGGACATATTCCGCGTCAATTGCAAGTTGTATGCGGTGGCGCGAGGTGCGCTCCATCTTTTCAGTGATGTATTTGTCAATCCGGAGCAGGGACTGGCCCTTGTCCACGACAAACCTGTAGTGCTCATACATTGGCACCTCTTCTTCAAGAACGGCCTCTTCCGCCGGCTCGAAATTCAGAATCTCCTCTTCCGGGTTCAATATTATTCCTGTTTCAAAGTTGCCGCAGCCACTTTTGCCTGGCTGGCCGTGAGCGAAATGTTCACTCGTGTCCCCATAGCTACGGATGAATCCCGCTCCGATGACGGTTCCTGACTATAGACAAGAGCCGCGGCAGAGTCCTCGTATGTCTTGACGGTCTCGTCGTAGCGCACTTTTCCCAGATTCAGGGAATTGTCGATGATGTTGTCGAAGGCCACACTGAATGTGTATCCTATCAGGTGGGGGATGTAGGTTGTGCTGTTCTCAGGGTCCAGACCGAGGACAAGGTCTATTCTGCTTTCTGAGGCTACCTGCGTTCCTGCACTTATCGTACGTCCGTTGTATTTCTGCTCGAGCACGTTGTTCGTGGCGATATCCTCCTTGTATGAAAGGGTTCCGATGGAGAGACCCTTTTCCTGCAGTTCGGTACGGGCCTGCCTCAAAGAGAGCCCGACAAGGTTGGGCATTTTGACTTTCTTCGTCTGCATAGCATTGATTGTAAGCAGTATGCGCCTTCCTTCCTTAACTTTGCTTCCAGGTGCGGGATTCTGGGAATATATGGCTCCGCGAGGCATCCTCGACACATACACGGAGTCGGTGATGTCCAGCCTGAATTTGGCTTGCGATGCCATCCTGCCGGCTTCTTCAATCGATTTGGAAGTGAAGTCCGGAACATCTATCTCCTGACCGTGCCTTGTCCGCAGCGACAGAAACAGCTGCGCCGCAAGGGTAATGCCGATAATCACAAGTGCAGCCGCGATGAGGTTCTTCAAAAACCACCTGTCCTTATTTTTCTTTTTTGCCATACTCCGAAATGTCATATAGAATTTGACAAAATTAAGAAATAAATCTTAAATTTGAATTTCTGATACTTATCAATGTGAAATTGAACAGATTCATCTTAACCGACAACTTGAGAAATAATTTTTCGTTTATGAAAAAATCATTGGCAATTCTTTCGTTTTTTGCCTTGTTGTGCGGATGTGCGCAGGGTGAAATATCCGTCTCCGAAGTGGAGAAGGAATTCAACAATGTACCCGATGACATCCGTATCGGAGTCTATTGGTACTGGCTTGACGGCAATGTCTCAAAGGAGGGTGTCGTCGAGGACCTCTATGCGATGAAGGCTGCAGGCATAGGCCGCGCTTACATTGGAGACATAGGCGGAGAAGGACCCGCCGGTGGCCCTGTTGCATTCCAGTCGGACGAATGGTGGGATGTGGTCCACACTGCCCTTAAGACGGCCTCAGAACTGGACATAGAAATAGGAATGTTCAATTCTCCGGGATGGAGCCAGTCCGGAGGGCCCTGGGTGAGCGAAGACCAGTCAATGCGCCGTGTGGCATTTGAGGATACCCTTGTCAAGGGTGACGGAACAGCCGCGAGCATAACTCTCCCGGACGTTCCCACGCATAGAATCATAAAGGCTTTTGCATATCCTGCGATAAAGGAGACTTGTAAGGAATGGACTCTCCAAACCGAAGGACCCTCTTCCAATTGCCGATCTTCCATCCGTCTGGAGACCGGCACACCGATGACCGCCCGCTCCCTTATGGTCACAAGCGATGATGATATCGAAGGCTGGGCCAGAATTTCCAAAGGTGACGAAGTCCTCAGGAAATTCTACTTCAACCGCAGCAATCACACCATCCACGTGGGCTTCATTCCTTCTGCATATCAGATAATTTCCCTGCCCGATGTTGAAGGAGATGATTTCACCTTCTCCATTGAGACACAGGATGAAGGCCTTCTCCGAATCGCTCTGAGCGATGTTCCGTATATGGAAGAATATGCAGAGAAGACATTCGCCAAGATGTTCCAGAGTACTCTTCCTCCCTGGGATTTCTATATGTGGGACACCCAAGCAGCATCAAACGGTGCCAAGATTGACAGCAAGTCCGTCATTGACCTTGCAGATTTCATCTCCGCAGACGGCAGGACCATAGAATGGAATGCTCCGGAAGGGGAATGGACAGTAGTGACCGCATATGCCGTCACTACGGGCGCACTCAATGCTCCGGCCGTTCCTGCAGCGACAGGACTTGAAGCGGACAAGATGAGCAAGGAACATATACGCGCCCATTTCGATGCTTATACCGGAGAAATCCTCCGCCGCATTCCCGCTGAAGACAGGAAAAGTTTCAAGTTCTCCATTTTGGACAGTTACGAGATGGGTGGTCAGAACTGGACCGATGGTATGGCGGAAGAGTTTGAGCAGGTCTATGGTTATGACATGCTCCGCTTTCTCCCCGTACTGCAAGGCTATATAGTTGATAGCGAAGAGGAATCCGAACGTTTCCTCTGGGATATGAGAAGACTTGTGGCCGACAAGGTGGCATACGACTATGTGGGAGGTCTGAAGGAAGTAAGCAATGAACACGGCCTGCAGACCTGGCTTGAAAACTACGGCCACTGGGGATTCCCCGGAGAATTCCTTCTCTACGGTGGTCAGAGCGACGGCGTCGCCGGAGAATTCTGGGCAGGAGAAGAAGGCCGTCTTGAAGGCACGGAACTTAAGGACGCCGCTTCCTGTGGGCACATTTACGGCAAGAAACAGATTTGGGCTGAATCCAGCACCAGCGGCGATATGCCGTTCCAACGGGGTCCGGATATGCTCAAGAAGCGAGTGGATCGTTCCTTCGCACTCGGCATCAACAACACTCTGCTTCACGTCTATATCACCCAGCCAAACGATGTGGTACCCGGAATCAATGCCTGGTTCGGCACGGAATTCAACCGCAGCAACACCTGGTTCAGTTCAACTAATCTTTATACTGATTATCTGAGAAGGTGCAACTACGTCCTCCAGCAGGGAAGATATGTGGCGGACTTGGCTTATTTCATCGGTGAAGACGCTCCCAAGATGGCGGGTGACTGCACTCCGGAACTGCCGGAAGGGTATTCTCACGACTTCATCAACGCGGAAGTGCTGCGCGACCATTCTCATATCAGGAACGGGGAACTCGTGCTGGACAGCGGTATGAGATACCGGGTACTGGTTCTTCCTGCGCAGAAGACAATGCGTCCGGAAATGCTTGAAGTCATAGCCGGACTCGTTGAAAGCGGCCTTATGGTGGTGGGCCCCGCTCCCGAAAAATCACCCAGTCTGAAGAATTGGCCTGAGGCCGACAATGCCGTGCGCGAACTGGCGGCAAAACTTTGGAACAGCCCCGAGGCTCCCTATAGCACCTATGGAAAAGGCAAGGTCTATGGAGATGATATCAATCTTGGAGAGTTGCTCAAGGGGATGGGCATAGAACCCGACTGCCTCGTCTCCAATGAAAATGCAGTTGTCGATTTCCTCCACAGAACACTTGCGGACGCCGAGGTTTATTTCCTGACCAACCAGGGTGAGGAGGCCGTCAGTACGGAACTTTATATCCGCGATTCGGGATATTCCGAAGCTGAACTCTGGGATGCGGTGACGGGATATGTACGGGGCCTTCCCTGCACAAAGGAGAACGGGAGGCTTAAAGTATCCATCAACTTTGAAAAGAATGGCAGCGCATTCGTAGTGTTCCGCAAGGGAGCAAAACCGATTCTCGCCGCGTCAAGCACGGAAAGCACGGAAATCACTTCTCCATGGAAAGTGACATTCGATGCCGTAGCCGGCAATGAAGGCTTCTCCGTGACATTGGACAAACCCGGTGATTGGGCGGCATCCGCAGATGAGCGCATACGCTACTTTTCCGGGACAGCCCATTACAGCACCACATTCTCCCTTGACGATGCTTCCGCTAAGCTTGTGGAGCTCTCTCTTGGAAAGGTGATGGTAGTTGGAAACGTTAAAGTGAACGGGCAATATGCGGGTGGTGTATGGACTGCACCATACAAACTCGACATTACAGACTTCGTGCACGAAGGGGAGAACACACTCCAGATAGAAGTGACCAACAACTGGGTCAACCGCCTGATTGGAGACAACAGGCTTCCGGAGAATGAAAGAGGTACCTGGACATACAGGAACCCCGGTTCAAGCGCTCCGCTCCAGCAGTCAGGAATAACAGGACCGGTATGCCTGATTGTGAGCCGGTAATCCCTGTCTGTCCGGATGGTGTGGACAAGTGAATCTTTGAGTATCAATGCAATGTTCCCTGGCTGACGGAAGTCAGAATAACGCAACCAGGAGACAAACGAGATGGGCTGAAACACCGGCCGCCAACCCTCCGATGGTATGGGCAAGTATCGCCTTGCCGGTGAGGTTTCGGTAACCGAGCGTGTCGAGCATCGCGGTATGTGTGCTGAGATATCCGCTCCAGCACATTCCGATGGCAGTGCAGACAGCTATGGCGTTCCCGTCCATCCATCCCTGTGCCACGAAGTTCGGGACAAGCCCGAGAGCTGCGCCCACTGCACCCAGCGCGGTAATGGGGAAGGCAATCAGATGCGGGTCGAAGAATCCGAAGAGCCATTCGAATATGAAGTTGACTTTTCCTGCAAGCCAGGGCAAAAGTTCAGTTCCTTCATAGGCGGCCCCAGTATATGTTCCGGAGGAGGCATCGGGACCGAACGTGAGAATCATCACGAGAGTGGATATTACAAGCACCCCGGGAATGATTGCAAGGCCGATTTCCACCCCGGCCTTGCCTCCGTTGAGAACTGCATTGAGAATCCTTACAAAAAGCGATTCATCAGGATCTTCTTTTTCCTGAAGAGGGTCGGGGAGATCATCTTCCACGGCGAGCTCGTACTTGAATGAAGGGTGAGTCCTGAGGATGAACCGCTGCATCAGCCTTGTTGATACAATGCAACCGCAGAACGCCCCGAAAAGCCCTACAAAAGGCTCCCAACTGAAGCCCTGCCCGACCATAAACACTATCACCAGAATTCCCATTCCGAACGCAGTGCCGAAGTTGGTCAGGGAGATGAACTGATATTTCCTGAAACAGGAGGCAAACCGTTTGTCCTTGGCCAGCGAGATGATTGCCGGATTGTCTGACAGAAAAGTCATCACCGCCCCGAGTGAGGCTACGCCGGGGAGGTTGAACAGGGGTTTCATCAGCGGGCGGAGCAATCTTTCGAGAAGGGCCACTACTCCGAATTCGGTGAGAATGCTTCCCAACGCACCGGAAATCACGCAGATGGCCATCAGGTAGAACACCGTGTTGAGCAGCAGGTCGTGTGCCGTGTGGATTATGGTGTTGAGCATATTGGCGGCACCCATTCCGGCTCCCAGATATGTAAAGAGGAGACCCACCACCAGCAGGCAGCAGATTCCACCGGTATATTTATTGTTGTTTTTCAGCATATTTCCTGTAAAGATGAATTCTCCATTTGACACCAAGGGAAGCGAGAGTGCCTTTGTTTCCGTCCGAAATCTCCCTGTTCACCTGAACGTGGATTCGCATATCTTCGCTGCCTTTCAGGGGGAAGAACTCCGCTCCCCCTCCGAATCGGACACCCTTGTAGAGGTCACGGTCTTTGTCAGCAGTGAACTTGGCAAAAACTGACAACCGGGGCAGTACTCTCCAGTCCATCCTCGTGCAGGCCATTGCGGTATGAATCAGATTGGAGCCGAAATCGGAATAATGAACTCCCATCAGATCGACGTACGCGGAGAACCGGTCGATAGCCACTCTGGTACCAAGGCAGAGAAGATATCTGAATCCGGCGTCATACTGCTCGGCATTCAATGAGTAGATAAAATGCAGCGGACCGTGGTTGCCAATCCACATCAGATTGTACGAGAAACGGTTATACCGGCCCAAATCCGCAAGAGGACTTCTGGCGAACTGAAACTGAAGGGCATCCTTGCCGTTTTTGAAATTGTACTGGCCGGATACTCCCAATTGGAAGGCATTATAACTGTTGACAAGCCACGAATAATAATAGACGTCAATGGGAGGGGCGTCAAATTCCCAGGAACCGATTGCAAGGGGGACCTTTCCCAATTGGAAGTTCCATCGGGCAGACGGGGCATATCCGATGAACAGTTTGTCCGTCGCACTCAGAACATCCTTGGAATTGATGGTTTTGTTCAGGTTATGAAAGAAACTGTAGGACCATTTCTCATTGATGCTGCCCTTTGCGTAGAGACTGAGTCTGTCTGCCTCGAAACCGGTGGTGTGAAGACTCATCCTGGTCTCCAACCCGATATCGGCAATCTGGGCGTAGATTCCCGTGTTCAGAAAGAATGCAGACAATATGAGGCCCAGCCTTTTCATCATCCCGGTGAATTATTTCAATCTGATATCGGATGAGCTGGAGCCTACCAGTATTTTCGGTTTCAGGCTGCTGTATTTGAATTTATGTTCCGACTCACTCCAATAGCGAAGTTTGCTGTCAGGAATGAAAACCTTCACACTCTTCTTTTCACCCGGTTGCAACGAAATGCGGGTAAATCCCTTCAATTCCTTCAGAGGACGCTTCCCTTCATAATCGGGAATCCTTGCATATACCTGAGCAACCTCATCCCCGGCCATGTCTCCGGTGTTTTCCACGCTGAACCTGACGTTCCACCCCTTGCCGCGATGGGAGACCTTAAGCCCGGAATATTCAAAAGAGGTGTAGCTCAAACCATACCCGAACTCATACAGCGGCTCTTCCTCAAGGTATTTGTAGGTCCTGCCGTTGGTCACCTCATAATCGTTGAACGGCGGCAGCTGCTCAACACCCTTGTAGAAGGTGAGTGGAAGTTTGCCTGAGGGATTGTAATCTCCGAAAAGAACTTCGGCCACAGCGCGGCCGCCGAATTCGCCTCCGTACCACGATTCGACAATTGCCGGGAGATTCTCATCCTCCCAATTGAGTGACAGAGAGTTGCCCGCAACAAGCACGAGCACCACATTAGGATTGACAGCCTTGAGCGCCTTGAGAAACTCCTGCTGGTCGGCAGGGAGATTGAGGTTATTCCGGTCAAGACCTTCTCTCTCTATTGTCTTGTTGTATCCCATCGCCGCGATGACAACGTCACTCTGTCCTGCGGCTTCCACGGCTCTGGCGAAGAGCTCGTCGGAACTGCTGCCGGGACGGCTCCAGTTCAGCTTTACAAGGCTGTAATCACGGGCGTTCCGGAATTCTACGAGAAGATGATGACGGCTGCCTTTCTTGAACCTGAGCGTGCACTCTTCGGGGAAATCGTCCCCAAGAATCTGCTTGCCGTCAATATGGACCAGACAGACTCCGCCGAACTGTTCGAGTTTGAAACCGTAACTGCCGTCAGTGTCCGCGATGAAGTCGCCGCTCCAGCGGGCTGACATATCGTGCACAGGGACAAGCGGGTCCGGAGCCTGATTGTCCGGCTCGAAATAGAGCATTCCCTCCTTGCGTTCCAGAGTCTTGCTGCCCCAATGCATATCGTTGTAATATTCTGCGGTGATGCCATTCACGAAATAATCTTCCGACATCAGTTCCATCCCGTTTCCGGCGGATGACCAGGGGACGGAGAGTACCTCCACCTTATCGCCGCATATATCCTTCACACCCTGCAGGATGCTTACGGGCTGAACGGTAGGGACACCGGAGTAGTCACCAAGCACACATTTGTCGGCGTT
Source organism: Bacteroidales bacterium (assembly GCA_045617505.1). GTDB lineage: Bacteria > Bacteroidota > Bacteroidia > Bacteroidales > UBA932 > Cacconaster. The sequence goes on from JAZLIS010000006.1 coordinate 47,029, forward strand.
TATGCCAAGAACCGCGATTTTTTTCAGATTCCTGTCAAGTGGAAGGATTCCATTGTTCTTCAGAAGCACGATTGCCTCGCGTGCCGCCGTGAGAGCAAGATCCCGGTGTTTTTCACATCCGATTACAGACTCCGGAATCCTGGCGTAAGGATTGTGTTCCGGGTTGTCGAACATACCGAGGCGCATCCTTGCAGTGAGAATCCTGCGGACTGCAAGATTTATGTCGTCAATGCTGACCATACCCATCTCATACGCTTTCTGCAGGGGTTCCATATAGATATCGTCACCGCACTCAAGGTCCAGACCGGCCTTGATGGCAAGAGCGGCGGCTTCTTCCCTGGTTTCGGAAAATTTGTGGGCGGAATAAATGTTTGATATGCCGCCGCAGTCCGAAACGACATATCCGTCAAATCCCCACTCCTCGCGAAGCAGGTCAGTCAACAGCCAGTGGCTGCACGAGCAGGGCATCCCGTTGATTTTGTTGTAGGCGGCCATCACCGATTGGGCGTGCCCTTCAGTGACGCAGGCTTCGAATGCCGGCAGGAAATACTCCCTGAGCATCTTTTCCGGTATTTCCGCATTGCACTCGAAACGGTTGTGCTCCTCATTGTTGGCGGCGAAGTGTTTTGGAGTGGAGACTACCTTGAGATAGCGCTTGTCATATCCCTGCAGTCCGCGGACAAATGCCGCTCCGGTCTCTCCGCTGAGAAACGGGTCCTCACCGTATGTCTCGGCGGTGCGGCCCCAGCGAGGGTCTCTTGCCATATTTACGGTGGGCGACCAGAAGGTAAGTACGTCCGCAAAGGCAAGGGTCTGCAGCCGGCCCTGATCGAGAGCATTCCATTTTGCCCTGGCCTCATCCGATATGGTTCCTGCAATCTCCTCGACAAGAGACGGATCCCACATTGCCGCGAGTCCTATGGCCTGTGGATAGACCGTAAACCGTCCTGGTCTGACCACTCCGTGCAGAGCTTCATTTCCGTGATAGTATTTATCAATTCCAAGCCTCTCGACAGCGGGTGAAAGAGATATCATAAGTCCGATTTTCTCCTCCACTGTAAGTTTGGACATAAGGTCATCCACGCGCTTTTCGATGGAGACGCCCTCGTCCAGATAGATTTCAGCAGTCCTGTTTTCCTTTGCAGTGCACCCGGCAACAACGGCGGCCGCAATAAGAAGGGACGCAATAGAGAATCGTTTCGCCATATCTGTTTAAATCAATACAGTTTTACAAAACAAATATAGCACAAATTTGATTAGTCTATGTTTTTACCTATTTTTGAATTAAAAAATCATATCCGGATTATGAGAAAAGTGTTATTTGCGGTGGTAATCATTGCCCTGACCTCCTGTGCCGGTGACGAGGCCATCGTCCCGGTGGCATTTACCGATGTTCACCTTACCGGAGGGTTCTGGCAACCCAGAATGCAGACCGAACTCGATGTGACCGTCCCGTTCTCCGTGGAGCACGGCACTCCGGCTGTGGAGCGGTTCCGCCGCTGTGCTGCATTCCGGGCCGGAGAGGAGACAGAACTTCCCCAAACGCACCGCTTTATGAGCAGTGACCTCTACAAAATAATGGAAGGTGTGGCATACTCCCTGATGCTGCGTCCCGATGATACTCTTGAAGCTTGGATGGACAGCACTGCCGCCCTGATAGCAAGGTGCCAGATGCCGGACGGCTATCTCTACATATCCCATATCTGCGGCAATCCCAATCCGGACGAGATGGGGGACCACCCCTACAGCTATGTGGTCCACAGCCACGAACTTTACAATATGGGGCATCTCTACGAGGCTGCCGCAGCCTATTATCAGGCCACCGGCAAGACCTCGCTTCTTGAGATAGCCGATAAAAGCGCGCGCCACATCCATCACGTCTTCTTCGAGGGAGACGAGGCGTACAACGACGGCAAACCTGTCAATCAGGCCCCCGGCCACGAGGAGATAGAGTTGGCTCTCTGCAAGATGTATCGCGTCACCGGAGACCGGTTCTACCTTGATCTTGCGCATAAGTTCCTTGATATCAGAGGTGTTACCTATATCCCCGAAGGGACTGGCGTAATGGCCCCTGAATACGCCCAGCAGCATCAGCCCGTCCGTGACCAGAGGGAGGCGGTAGGGCACTGCGTGCGTGCAATCTATCTCTATACCGGAATGGCGGGGGTTGATGCCCTCACCGGAAAGGGGAAATTCTCCGAGGCCCTGCACGCCGTATGGGACAATCTGGTCTCCTCCAGAATCCACATCACCGGAGGGTTGGGGGCGGACCGCCGCATCGAGGGGTTCGGCGAACCGTATCACCTTCCCAACCGGGAGGCATACAACGAGACTTGCGCGGCAGTGGCTAATGTCTTCTTCAACCATAGCATGTTCCTCGCAGAGGGGGATTCACGATACTGGGACATAGCGGAGATTTCACTCTTCAACTGTGCTCTCGCAGGTATCTCCCTGAGCGGGGACCGCTTCTTCTACGAAAATCCTCTGGAGGCGGAGATCACCGACAACGTGATGCGGCGTGAATGGTATGACTGCGCCTGCTGCCCTCCCAATATATCCCGTCTGATTCTTCAGACACTGGGGCTTATGTACAGCCATACCTCCAATGACATATATGTCACTCTCTATGCTTCCAACAGAACCGGAATCGACCTCGACGGGACAGGAGTGGAGATGGTTCAGACCACCGGCTACCCGATGGACGGAAAGGTCCGTCTTGAGGTCAATCCGGACCATCCGGAGCGCTTTGCATTGAGGCTTCGCATTCCCTCCTGGTGCAGGACGGGAGAATTTATGCCCGGAGGCCTATATACCTTTACCGACGGAGCCCGGGAAGATGCATTCTCATTGCTCGTGAACGGTCGGGAGATGAATGCGAAAGTGGAAAAAGGCTTTGCCGTGATTGAACGGAAATGGTCAGCCGGAGACGTGGTCGAACTTGACCTGAAGATGTGTGACCGGCAGGTGAAGGCCGACAGACGGGTGAAGGGGGATGAGGGTCTCACCGCCCATACGCGAGGGCCGATTGTCTTCTGTACCGAGACTGTGGATGGCATTTCCGGAGAGATTCCTTATTGCATCTGGGCCAACAGCGGAAAACCTTCAAGTATGAAGGTGTGGAAGTAGAAATGATATGCGGATAGACGGACTCAACCGTGAAATTCTGAGGCTCGCGCTACCAAGCATTCTGGCCAACATCACCGTGCCCCTCGTAGGAATGGTGGATATTGCAGTGGCCGGGCATCTGGTGGCCGGAGGGATGGGAACCGCCGAATTCATCGGTGGCATAGCTATCGGCTCCCTGCTGTTCGATTTACTGTATTGGAACTTCTCTTTCCTGCGCATCAGCACCGGAGGGCTGACGGCTCAAGCTTTCGGGCGCGGCGACAAACAGGAATGCGCGGACATTTTCACGAGAAGTCTGGGTCTCTCCCTGCTTCTCTCTCTGGGTATTCTTCTGCTGCAAAGTCCCTTCCCTAAAGCGGCATTTCTTGTGGTGAAGACCTCTCCCTCGGTGAAGGAACTGGCATTGCAATATTTCTTCATAAGAGTATGGGCTGCTCCCGCAACTCTCTCCCTGATGGTCTTCAAGGGGTGGTTCGTCGGTATGCAGGATTCCTTCAGCTCAATGCTCACGGATCTTGTCATAAATGTCGTGAATATTGCAGCCAGCATAATTCTGACACTGGGAATTTCGGGGTGGGACGGTATCGGCTACCCGGGAATTGCTGCCGGAACCGTGATTGCCCAATACTCAGGGCTTCTGACGGCTTCCCTCATCGTTTTTATCAAATATGGGGGGCTCCCTTTCAGAATCGGCCATTCAGGATATGGCAGAATAAAACCGCTCCTGACAATGAACACTGACTTGTTTGTCCGTTCAGTCTGCTTCATAGCCATTTACATCGGATATACAACCATTGCGGCCCGTTACGGGGATCTGTTCCTCTCCGCCAGTTCGATTCTGATGAAGATACTGATGCTCTTCTCCTATTTCACGGACGGCTTCGCATACAGCGGAGAGGCTCTTTCCGGCCGTTTCATAGGAGAGAGGAATCTTCCTGAACTGAAACGCACCATCCGTCTGGTGTTCATCTGGAGTATGGGGGTTGCCCTCATTTTCATCGGGCTGTACGCTCTGTCCGGCTCCCGGATTGTCTCTCTGATGACATCGGATACGGAAGTTGCCCGTGCTTGCGACAGATTCCTTTGGTGGCTTGTGATTATGCCCCCTTTGGGATGTGCGGCTTTTACCTGGGACGGTATCTATGAGGGTGCCACCGCTACGGGGGCCGTCCGCAATGCTATGATATATTCGACAGCGGCTTTCTTCGGAATCTATTTCGCCGGAATATCATTCATCGGGATTCCATCATTCTCCGACGGTTCCGACTTCGTTTCAGATGCGATGAATCTGCTTCTTACGGCATATTTCGCTCATCTTTTCGTGCGCACTGTCTATCTGTCCGTCATATTCAGGGGCAGGGTCCTCTCCCGCGCGGACGGACGGTAAGGGTCTGAACACCGGCAAGTGTGCGTAAAGTGCCCGGTTTCCCTCCCTGCAACAGGACAGCAGTGCGGATTTTTGATTATTTTTGCGGCGATTATGGAAAAGATGTCATGGGAAAGATGCTGTACCTGCCCTCAGGAGGTGGCTCAGGCCGCCATCGGAAGGGCTTTCCGTGTGGAATTGTGTGAGGCTCTGGAGATTGACGGGATTACGCCTTCGCGCGGAAATATTGAGCAATCCCTCTTGCAAGGCATTCCTGTCAACGTTATGATAAGGCCCCGGGGTGGAGCGTTCATCTATTCCGAATCTGAAATCCGTCGGATGCTTGATGATATTGTAATGTGCGGCAGTCTTGGAGTCCGCGGCATAGTATCCGGTGTTCTGGACGGGGAGGGGAAAGTGGATGCACGGAACACAGAACGTCTGGTCCGGTGTGCGTTTGACTACGGCCTTGAATTTACTTTCCACAGGGCGTTTGATCTCTGTCCGGACAGGGAAGAGGCCCTCAAGGCGGTGATAACGGCGGGATGCACAAGGGTTCTGACCTCGGGGGGTGCCGTCACGGCTATGGATGGGGCCCATATCATAGAAAACCTTGTCAGACAGGCTGACGGAAGAATAATAGTAATGCCGGGAGGCGGAGTCACTCCTCAAAACGTGGAGAGACTGCGCTCTCTGACCGGAGCCGTGGAATTCCATGGAACAAAATTGTTCTGAATATGAAAAATCGTGCGATATTTCTCGGGACAGGCACTTCTCAGGGCATACCTGTAATAGGCTGCAAGTGTGAGGTGTGCAGTTCCTCGGATGAAAGGGACCGGAGGCTGAGGGCATCCGTTCTCGTGGAATATGGCGGTCTTCGCATTCTCGTGGATGCCGGGCCTGATTTCCGGCAGCAGATGCTTCGTGCCGGATCTCCGCATCTGGATGCCATTCTGCTCACCCACCATCATATCGACCATACGGGTGGACTGGATGACGTAAGGGCTTTCAATCATATCGACGGACGCTCATTCCCCATATATTGTGAGGAGGTAGTGGAGGAGTCCCTGCGCAGGCAGTATTATTATGCTTTTTCATCCCGCAAATACCCAGGCGCTCCGCTCTATGATATAAGGCGGATAACATCCAATCCTTTTGAGATTGAAGGCGTGACGATAGTCCCGATACGGGCGGTGCACTACAAACTGCCCGTCCTGGGTTTCCGGTTCGGCGATTTCGCCTACGTGACCGATGCCAACTATATCCCTGAATCCGAGTTTCCCAAGCTTGAAGGGGTGAAGATATTTGTGGTGAATACGGTCAAGAGGGGAAAACACATATCCCATTTCTCACTCGGGGAGGCTGTGGATGTATGCCGCAGGGTAGGGGCGGAAAAGTCGTATCTTACCCATCTCTCTCACCTGCTGCCACGTCATTCGGACCTGACTGTTGAGTTGCCTGACGGGATTTCCCCCGCTTATGATGGGCTTTCCGTTGAATTCTGAATCTCTTCCGGGCAAAGTCGGACCTTGACGATTTTCCCGATAAGCGAGTGGCCCGCCGGACGTTTCACACTGATGTAATTGTCTGTATATCCGGAGATATATCCGTTTTTTTCGGTGCTTTCGAACAATACCGGAGCTTCCCTTCCGACGTTGGACGCAATGAATTCAGAGTGAAGCCGCCGGCACAGTTCCTGAAGCCCGGCTGCCCGTTCGCTCTTGACGGACTCTTTCACCTGATCATTCCTCGCGGCGGCGATTGTCCCCTCCCTGCGGGAATAGGGGAAGACGTGCAGATAGGCGGGGCGTATCCTTTCGAGAGTCCTTACTGTCTCGTTGAAATCTTCATCGGTCTCTCCGGGGAAGCCCACTATGACGTCAATACCGAAAAAGACGCGCCTCCCCCGTTCCTCCCGGCTCTCCATAAGGTCGCGGACGAGATTGATTTTCGCTTCGAACTCTTCCACCGTGTAACGGCGGTGCATCTGGCTCAGGGTCTTGTTGCAGCCGGACTGGATGGGGATGTGGAAGTGGGGAAGGAATTTGCGCCCCTCTCCGGCAATCCACTCCACCACCTCTTCCGTGAGCAAATTGGGTTCGATTGAGGAGATGCGGTATCTCTCGATTCCCTCCACGGCATCCAGGGCTTTGAGGAGGTCGAGAAAACTCTCGCCGGTCGATTTGCCATAATCTCCGATGTTCACTCCTGTGAGTACAATCTCTTTTATGCCGGCAGCGGCGGCCTCTCTTGCCTGGATGACAAGGTCGTCAATCGCTATGTTGCGGCTTTTGCCGCGGGCGTAGGGGACTGTGCAGTAGGAGCAGAAATAGTCGCATCCGTCCTGAACCTTGAGGAAGGAGCGGGTGCGCTCTCCGGATGAATATGCCGGGAAGAGGGACTCTATCCCACTTGTGGGACACCTGTAGGCTCTTCTCTCGCCGGTCTTTTCAAATTCCGTCACTATGTCGGTCAGCCGGCCTTTGTCCTGTGCGCCGATTACGACACTGACTCCGTCAATGCCGAGAATCTCGTCCGCCTTGAGTTGGGCATAGCACCCCGTGACTGCGATGATTGCCTTCGGAGCAAGCCTGTGAAGCCTGCGGATAAGGTTTCTGCATTTCTTGTCGGCGTGTTCCGTAACCGAGCAGGTGTTGATCAGATAGACGTCGGCTTTGGTACCGGAAGATACGGTGCTGTATCCTATGCCGCTGAATTTACGGGCCCAGGTGGATGTCTCGGCGTAGTTGAGCTTGCATCCCAATGTTATGTAGGCTATGCTTTTCAATTAGAAATCAATTGTGACGGATGAACTTTCCGTCTCTCCACCCACAGGGGGATTGTATTTTGTAACGGTCACTCTGCCGGAAGTTATCTGCGGAAATGCCTTGCTCACTGCCTCGGATATCCTGCGAACCACGTTTTCCATAAGGTTGGAGGGAATTTCCATCTCCCTCCTGACAATTGCGTAAATCTGTGAATAATCCACGGCATCGGCAATATCATCGGACTGCGCCGCAGTGGAGAGGTCATAGTCATATTCAACATCCACGCTGAACAGGTTTCCTTCGGTCCGTTCGCTTTCCAGACAGCCGTGAAAGGCCCTGAACTTCATTCCTGAAAGCCTTACCATCTCCTCAGTCTCCATATTCCGCAGCTCTCGAAAGAGGGGCCACGTCAAGTTTCGTGAACATCTTCTCCAGATATTTGAAATGTCCGGTGATGGCAATCATCGCGGCGTTGTCGGTGGTGAATCGGAGTTCGGGCAGGAAAGTGGTCCATCCTCGCTTCTGACCCTCCTCCTGAATCCTCTGCCTGAGCCCGCTGTTCGCGGATACTCCGCCCGATATTGCAACCTGCTTTATTTCCGTCTGTTTTACTGCAAGAATGAGCTTTTTGAGGAGTATGTCAATCAGGTCTTTCTGAAAGGAGGCACATATGTCCGCCTTGTGCCTTTCGATGAAGTCGGGGTCTTCTTTCAGGCGGTCCCTCAAGAAGTAGAGCAGGGAGGTCTTGATTCCGCTGAAACTGTAATCCAGAGCCGGAATGTTCGGCTTGGCGAAACGGTAGGCATTCTCATCTCCCTCCTTTGCAAGCCGGTCTATGACAGGGCCTCCGGGATATCCCAAACCCATATGCTTGGCGCATTTGTCGAATGCCTCGCCTACGGCATCGTCTATGGTGTGGCCCAGAATCTCGAAATTCAGAGGAGTGTCAACCCGTACAATCTGGGTGTGTCCTCCCGATACCAGAAGGCAGAGAAACGGAAATTCCGGAGACCTGTTCACCTTTCCTTCCACCTTTACAAAGTGCGATAATATGTGGCCCTGAAGGTGATTCACCTCTATCATCGGTTTGCCTGATGCAAGACTCAGTCCCTTCGCGAAGGAGGTGCCGACAAGCAGTGATCCGAGAAGCCCGGGGCCGCGTGTGAACGCTATCGCGTCTATATCGTCCATAGTCACTTCGGCGATGCGCAGGGCTTCGCTCACAACAGGGACGATGTTCAGCTGATGGGCTCTTGATGCAAGTTCGGGGATAACCCCTCCGTAACGGCGGTGGACCTCCTGTGAAGCCATAGTGTTGGAGAGCAGAAATCCGTCTCTGAGCACCGCCGCGGAGGTGTCGTCACACGATGATTCTATACCAAGTACAGTTATTGCCATACGGTCTATATTTGTTGCAAAAATAGCACTTTTTCTCTTATCTTTGCAAGATATGCCCCGGGTTAGGAAAATAGTCTTTTCAGTACTGCTCGCGCTGCTTATGATTCCGGCTGCGCTTGTGATATGTGTACAGCTGCCCGTGGTTCAGACTGCATTGTGCAATGCCGTGGCGGAAAAGCTTGCAGAAAAAGTGGATGGTCAGGCGAGAATAGGCAGAATCTATCTGTCGCCACCCAATTATCTGATTCTGAAGGATATTTTGATTACTCAGAACGACGGCAGGGACACTGTTGCACACATCGGCAAATTTATGGTGAAGGTCAACGCTCCTTCCTTTTTGGGGGACAATCCGCAGATTCACCGAATAGTGCTCGAAAGGGGTGAACTCCATCTGGAAAAACTCAAGCCTCTGCTTGCCGGATTATCCGCCCTCAAGCCTATAGAGAATGACCCCGGGAGGGATACTCTCCTGAAGGAGAGGAGGCTCCCTTACAACACCGTCACTCTGGGCCTGCTTCGGGTAAAGGATTTCGATTTCAGCCTTCGTAACTTCAACAAGACACCGATAGACAGGGACCGGCGGCCCGTGAAACTCGACTGGGCTGATCTGCATCTTCAGGACATAAATCTGGAGATGAATTCCATAGTTCTGACAGACTCCATCACCTGTACAATCCGGAATCTTTCCGCAAAGGAGCTGCACGGATTCGATATGAACACTTTCCGTTGTGACGTGGTGATGAACGGAAGCGGTATCCATATCGACGGACTGAATTACAACGACGGCTATTCCAATCTTGTCGCTCCGCATCTGGACCTGCTTTTCGATGACTTCTCCGCATTCTCCGATTTCTGCAACAAGGTCACCTTCGACGCGACATTCGACAACACTTTCCTCGATTTCAAATCCCTCAGGTATTACGGGGTCAAGGATGGGTTGAATCTCAAGTTGTATGTGAACGGCCGTGTGACCGGGCCTGTCAGCCATCTGGACAGCGAACGGCTGGACGTATATTCCGGTACCCGTCAGACCCATCTGATACTGGTGCCGCATATCGTCGGCCTTCCCATGAGCAAATCTACAATGGCCAGTGTCAAGGTATTGAATTTGACCACCAACTTTACCGACGTATCCCAGATTGTATCCGAAGTTACCAAAAGCAGGAACTTCAACAGAAAAAAAATATCCCGTCTGGCTCGTGGGGAGAGAATCAGCTTCAAGGGCTCACTGGACGGCCTTTTCACCGATTTCGTGGCATACGGGACTCTGAAAGGGGAGAATCTCGGTACGGCCGATGTCGATGTCATCTGTCGGGCTGACAAGGAGAGGGGTTATACCATAGACGGTTATCTGGATGCGGATCGCTTTGATCTGGGGCTGCTGCTGCAGAGCAGTGCAGTCGGGCCGCTTACCTGCAACGGGCAGGCTACGGTATATACCGGCAGGAACCTTGATGTACAGATGGACCGTCTTGATATAGAGTCCGTTACGCTTATGGGACGTGAATACGGTGACATAGGGATTGCCGGAAGATTTGTGGACGGAGGCCTGCGGCTTAATGCGGAGTGTAATGATGACTGGGTACGGTTCGGATTAAGGACAGAAGTAGGCAAACTCTCCCTTGACAATTCCAGCCTCAGCCTTGTAATTGACAATCTGGAATTCTATCAGGATTCAACTCTCTATCATCTTGGAGATATTCTGCTCAGCGCCGAATCGGGTCCGGAAGGCTCCTCCATCGATATGTCGTCCTCTTTCGCCGATCTGGGGTTCAGCAGTGACAAGGATTTCGCCCATTTTGTAAACTGTCTGTCCGAGCGCAATTTTTCTGACCTGAGGGCCGGAATTTCCGTTATTGTCAAGGAAGCCGAACCGTTGCTTAAAGTGTTCGTCCCCTCTCTCTTCATCGGGCACGGAACCACTCTGACCTATGAACATTCCCCGGAAGAATCCGGAACTTCCCTTCTGCAATCCGATCTTGTCGCATGGGGCAATATATATCTCAAGAACCTCACTGTCAATGCAGTGACGGATTCCCTGAACGGGGTGGACCTGAAAATCCTCTCCGACCTTGTGAAATGCGGAGGAGTCGATTTCCAATCCGTAAGAGTGGGTGTCGATATGATCAGTGACACCTCCGCCTCCTTTGTGGGGTTGCTCAATGAGTCACAGTTCCTTTTCGGAGGACATAAATGGACTCTGTCCTCCGACACTGTCCGTGTCGGTAAGAACAACATACGGATAGACAGTCTGGTCCTTGCCAATCTCGGACATTCCGTCGTAGTTGACGGAGTGCTCGGGGATGGAGAGGGGCTCTCAGTGCGGCTCAAAGATATGGACCTCTCCCTGTTCGAGTCCATTTTCGGAAGTTCCGTCAAACTTGGCGGCTCTTTCAACGGAGAGTGCAGCGCGGTTAATTTCTTCGGGGAGAACAGCGCTATCCTGGCCGATGTGAGGGGTGATTCCATTTCGGTGAACAGACGGCTTTTCGGTGACCTGGACCTCCGGGCACTGTGGAATACAACTGACCGCAGGGTGGATGTTTCAATTGAGAACAGACTGGATGGAAAACTCCCGCTTTCTGCCGGAGGCTCGTTCCTGCCGGCAAGTGACAGCATTGACTTGGATGTTGTTATGGACAGGCTAAATCCCGGCCTTTTCGAGCCTTTCCTCTCAGGTCTGGTGAAAGATATGGACGGAGCTCTGAGCGGGAAGGTGAATCTTTCCGGGCCTCTTGACACTTTGACACTCTCCGGCACCGGATGCCGGTTGGACAGCATAGGATGTACGCTGGCCTATACCAATGTTCCCTACAGAATCGAAGGCCCCTTCTCCATAGACAATTCCGGCATCCGCCTCGACGGTCTGACCATCTTCGATGCAGAAGGAAACCACGGGCGGGTGAACGGCGGCGTGATGTTCAACGGCCTGAAAAACATAAAGCTCAATACCAGAATCGTGATGGACAATCTGATGGCCCTCAATACAGGGTTGAGGGATAACGATGCCTTCTACGGAAAGGCATACGCATCAGGCTTCGTACATATTGGAGGCGGAGGGGGAAGGGCCATGCTGCTGGACATTTCTGCAAGAACAGAGGATAAGACAGATATTCACATACCTATTGGCTCTTCAGGAAAGGATGTGCAGTCCATTCTCACCTTCATCCCGCACGAGCGTGTAAAAATCAGTGAATTCGATTCTCTTCTGGCAGCAAGGACAACGGCAAAAAAGAAGAGCTCCGGTGGTGGGATGGATGTAAGGCTCAGGGTGGAGGCTAATCCTCTGGCCAGAGTTCAGCTCGAAATAAACCGTTCTACCGGCGACATACTGGCAGCTTCCGGAGACGGATTGATTACCATAACTTCCGAGGCGGGCCGCGGTTTCGACATCAAGGGAGATTATACCGTACAGAGCGGAAACTATCGGTTCACGCTTGTAGGAGGGGTGCTCTCCAAGGAGTTTGTCATAGAACCCGGAGGGACCATCTCAATGAATGGGGACATTATGGAATCCCGGCTTGATATGACAGCCAAATACAGGACGAAGGCCTCTCTATCCACCCTGATTTCAGATACATCATCGGTTGGGCCGCGAAGAAATGTCGAGTGCGGAATAGGCCTTTCGGGAAAGCTTTCCAATCCCGAACTTTCGTTCAATGTTGAGATTCCGGACCTTGATCCCACCTCGATGAGTCAGGTTGAATCGGCTCTCAACACTGAAGAGAAGAGGATGAAACAGGTTCTCTCCCTTCTCCTTTCCGGCAGTTTCGTCCCTGATCAAAACGGCGGAATCGCAAATACCTCAACCGTACTCTATTCCAATGTGACCGAAATGATGGCCAATCAGTTCAACAATATCTTCCGTCAGCTGGAGATTCCTCTCGACTTCGGATTCAACTACCAGCCCTCTTCCGATGGAAGGAGCCTCTTTGACGTAGCTGTCTCCACCCAACTCTTCAACAATCGTGTCATTATCAACGGCAATATCGGCAACAGGAAGAACACCACTTCCAGTTCCAGTGACGTTGTTGGGGATATCGACGTACAGATAAAACTCAACAAGGCCGGTAAACTGATGCTCAATCTCTTCAGCCATTCAGCGGACCAATACAGCAATTACCTGGATCAGGCCCAGCGAAACGGAGCGGGCATTGTCTATAAGGAGGAGTTTGATACTTTCCGCGAATTGTGGAGAAAGATGTTCTGGAGCAAGAAGCACCGCGAGGCTGAGGCGCAGAGACTCAAGGAGAAAAGAGAGGGAAAATGAAAAAAGGAAGATTGTTTTTGATTCCCACACCGTTGGGAGATTATGCGCCGGAGCTGGTTCTTCCCCGTCCGGTTTTTGAGGTTATCCCGACCGTCAGCCTCTATTTTGTGGAGGAGGTCAGGACGGCCAGACGTTTCCTCTCGGCCGCAGGCCTTAAAGGGCATATCGAAGGGCTGGAATTCCACGAGATTAATGAACATTCCACTCCCGGTCAGATTGCGGAGATGGGACATCTGCTCGGAGAACGGGATGCGGCCTTGATTTCTGAGGCCGGCCTTCCCGCTGTGGCCGACCCGGGGGCGCAACTTGTGGCAATCGCTCACGCGATGGGTGTGGAGGTCATACCGATGGTCGGGCCCTCGTCGCTGATGATGGCCCTGATGTCTTCGGGACTAAACGGACAGTGCTTTGCTTTTTCCGGCTATCTTCCTGTGAAACAGGATGCCAGAAGGAGCGCAATTGCAGAGCTTGAGAGGGCCTCCGCACGACTGTCTCAGAGCCGGATAATAATAGAGACACCCTACCGCAACGATTCACTCCTTGCAGACTTGCTTGCGGTGCTCGAGCCCGCTACCCGGCTATGCATTGCGGCCGACATAACCCTTCCGACACAATTCATCAGGACGCTTCCTGTCTCAGAATGGAGAAAGAACATTCCGACAATCGGCAAGCGCCCCTGCGTTTTCATACTGCTTGCATGAAAGAGTTCGACATATCATTCCCAATCCGGCATACACCTTCTGCCGAAGAGCTGATTTCAGCGGCCGCGAGGGCTCTCGGAATCGCAAAGACCAAGGTGGCCTGCGCACGCATCGTGCGCCGTTCACTGGATGCACGAGGTGAAATAATTTACCGCTACAGGGTTCAGGCCGCAGCTGTCGGGGAGGAGGTTGAGGAGTATGATCTTCCCGAATATCGGAACGTCTCCTCCGCCAAACCTGTAATCGTCGTCGGGGGAGGACCTGCAGGAATGTTTGCATCTCTCCGCCTCCTTATGGAGGGCAGACGGCCTGTGATACTTGAGAGGGGGAAGGACGTTCATTCCAGAAAATCCGACCTTGCCGCACTGAACAGGGAGGGAAAGGTCAATCCGGAATCCAACTACTGCTTCGGCGAGGGCGGTGCGGGAACCTTTTCGGACGGCAAACTCTTCACCCGTTCCAACAAGAGGGGGGATATACGTGAGGTTCTGTACCAACTTGTCCGTTTCGGGGCCGATGAGAGCATTCTGACTGAAGCCCATCCCCATATAGGCAGCGACCGTCTTCCCCGGATTGTGGAGAATATCCGCAACTGCATAACGGAACACGGAGGAGAGTATCATTTCGGAGAGAAAGTAATTGATATCGAGCCTGTTGCCGGAGCTTCCGGGGACAGGTGGCGGGTTGTCTGCCAGGGCGGTGCCGTATATACCGCGCCCGATGTCATTCTTGCCACAGGTCACTCTTCAAGGGAAATCTACAAACTTTTCGATACGAAGGGCTGGCCGCTTCAGGCAAAGGGTTTCGCGCTTGGCCTGAGGGCGGAGCACCAACAGTCCCTGATAAACAGAATCCAGTATCACGGGAAATACCAACCTTGGATGCCTGCGGCGGAATATTCTCTGGTGGAGCAGGTGGAGGGTAGGGGGGTCTTCAGCTTCTGTATGTGTCCGGGAGGTATTCTGGTCCCTGCGGTGACTTCTGAAGGAGAACTTGTTCTCAACGGAATGTCCGGGTCCGGGCGAAGTTCCCGATGGGCCAATGCCGGTATTGTCTGTTCCGTCGAACCCGAGGATATTCCCGGTTTTGACAAGTACGGTCCTTTCGGTCTGCTGGAGTTTCAGCGTTCAGTGGAGAGGGGTATGTTCAATTTCTCTTCATCAATCAAGGCTCCCGGCCAGAGGATGATGGATTTCTGCAGAAGGAGGGATTCGGCCAATCTTCCCGCTTCATCTTATCAGCCCGGTGTCCTGAATGCTCCCCTGTACGAGATGTTGCCGGAATTCGTCTATTCCAGGCTGCGCGTGGCATTCTCGGAATTCGGGCGAAAGATGAGGGGGTACTACACCAATGATGCGCTTCTCCTTGCGGTCGAGTCAAGGACGTCGTCTCCTGTGCGTATCCTCAGGGATGAGCGGACAATGTCAGTTACGGGCCTGCCGGGCCTCTATCCCTGTGGGGAAGGAGCCGGCTATGCGGGTGGAATCGTTTCCAGTGCCGTTGACGGGATTTTAGTGGCAGCCTCCATTGCAGGATGAGCAGTCACCTCCGCAGTTGTGGGCACGCTCTCCGTGCAATCCTTCTTCAAGTTCCTTGTCCGTAGCCTCTCTGACTGCGGTGATTTCTCCGGTGAAGTGCAGGGTCTTGTCGGCCAGTTCGTGGTTGAAGTCCATCTTCACTGTCTCCTTGCCCACTGAAACGACTTTTCCTGACATCACGCCTCCGGCCTGGTTCATCATAGGGATTACGCTGCCTGCGAAAAGGATATCGGTCCGCACTTTTCCGTCCTGCTCGAAAATCTTCAAGGGAAGTTCCACGATGGCTGAAGGGTCGCTTTTGCCGTACCCCTCTTCGGGAGAGAGTGTGAATTCAAAACTGTCTCCCGGTTCCTTCTCTTTTATGTACTCCTCGAATTTAGGCAGGAGATAGCCCATTCCGAATATGAATTCCAAAGGATTGTCTCTGTGTGCTTCATCCTTCACCTGTCCGTCAACTGTCAGTTTGTAAATCAGGGAAACAACTTTCTTGTCTTCAATTTTCATAGTCTTTGAACTCTGTTATTTTGTCGTATATCCGTTTGTTATAGATTCTTACCGGGTAACTGAGCCCACCTTCGGCTATTTTGATAGCTTTTGAGTCGGAGTTGTCCATTATCAGCCAGTAGTTGCAAATCGGGATGTAGGTGTTCTTCAGGTTCTCTATGCCCTGGCGGTAACGTCTGATGACAGTCTCCTTATCTATGCCGTGCCCTCCCGCCGCAACTCTTAGTGCCACTCTTTTTATGGCCAGCTCAGGGGTTCTCAGCCAGAAGAAGACAACTATCACCATATATCCCTTATCCTGTGCATCCACTATGGTCTTGACGAGGCTTCTGGTGGCAAGGGTCGTCTCTATGCCGAAGTCTTCGTTTTTATCAATCAGTTCGTGCACTCTGTCCATCATCAGCCTGCTCGCTCTCAATGCCTCTTTTTCAGGATGTTCCGGCGAAAGCTTCTCTGCAATCTCATCAGCGTTCACATATTCGTCGAGGTTCAGCATATCCGGCAATATGGTGTATGTGGCGGTTGTCTTGCCCGCCCCGTTGCATCCTGATATGATATACATCCTTGCCATCAGAACAAATATACGTAAAAACTGTTAATTTTGTGTGTCAACAAATGGCTGAATGAAGATATCGGTTGAGGAAATAAAGTCTTTTGCGCTGAAATATAACGATATGCAATATTTCACCGGGGACCCTGTCATTTTTCCGAGACGGTTCGTGGAGAAGGGGGCTTGTCTGCAGGATGTGGAGATTGCCGCAGTTTTCGCGGCCCATCTCGCCTGGGGCAGACGGTGTATGATTGTCAGGGACTGCGGACGGGCGTTTGACCAGATGGAGTGGAAACCGTACGACTATGTTATGCGGGGCACTTATCGCAATGAAGCCGTCTCGTTGCACAGGACCGTTATGTGGAGCGAATTCGCCGCGATATGTTTCAGGCTGAAGGTCATCTATGAAAGGTCGGACACTCTGGAGAGACTCTCTCCGGATGAATTCCGCACTCTGGCTTTCGGCCAGAAAAGCGACCTGAAGGCGGCGAACAAGAAAATTCATCTTCTGCGCAGATGGATGGTCCGGCGTGACGGAAAAGTGGATCTGGGGCTCTGGAAGGAGACCGACCCTTCGTCTCTCATTATTCCGCTCGATACTCACGTCCATACTAAGGCTGTGGATTTGGGGATTACCTGCCGGAGGCAGACCGATTTCCGTACGGCAGATGAAATAACCGGCTTTTTCAGAGAGATATTTCCGGAAGACCCTGTCCTCGGGGATTATGCCCTTTTCGGATTGGGCGTCACAGGTGTCAGGCTGAAATGACTATGACAATCTCCCCTTTGGGTTCGTGGGCCTTGAAATATGATGCAAGTTCAGGCAGCGTCCCTCTTACCGTCGTTTCGTGCAATTTGGATATTTCCCTTGAAACGGAAGCGTTCCGTCCGCCGAGAACTGCTGCGAGATCTTCAAGCGTCCTGACCAGCCGGTAGGGGGATTCATAGATTATGGTTGTGTGGTCGCGTGCCGCAATTTCCTCGATTTTCGTCTTGCGGCCCTTCTTGACAGGAATGAAACCTTCGAAATAGAATCTGTCACAGGGGAATCCCGAATTGATCAGCGCCGGAACGAATGCGGTGGGGCCGGGGAGTGTTGTCACCTCTATGCCTGCCTCGATACAGGTTCTGGCCAGCAGAAATCCCGGGTCACTGATTCCGGGAGTGCCCGCATCGCTTATCAGAGCCACGTCCAGCCCTGAGAGAATCCTCTCCTTAATGCTCTCCACCGCCTTGTGTTCATTGAACTTGTGGTGCGACTCCATCGGCGTGTGTATGTCGTATTTCCTTAGAAGAACTGAACTTGTCCTCGTATCTTCCGCAAGAATCAGCCCGACCTCCTTCAAAGTTTCGACGGCTCTGAAGGTAATGTCGCCAAGATTGCCGATGGGAGTGGGAACAATATAGAGTTTTGACATATTTTTCGTATATTTGTTGGGTTACAAAGTTAATCATTTTCAAGTATCATTTTACAAGCAACAATATGTTCGAAGAGAGTGCCAAGGGCCCCGGGTGGATAGAAGTCGTCTGCGGCTCAATGTTTTCAGGAAAGACGGAAGAACTGATACGCAGAGTGAGGCGTTCGGCTCTGGCTCGCCAGTCCGTTATGATTTTCAAGCCTGCGATGGATACACGCTATTCCATCGACAAAGTGGTGTCGCATGATGCCAACGAACTGAAATCGATTCCCATCAAATCCCCGGTGGAAATACTTGAGTCCGCCACCTATGTTCAGGTTGTGGGCATTGACGAAGCCCAGTTCTTCGACGACTCTCTGGTTGAGGTTGCCCAGATGCTGGCGGACAGGGGGATCCGGGTAATTGTCGCAGGTCTGGATATGGACTATCTGGGCAAGCCTTTCGGCCCTATGCCCGCCCTTATGGCCGTTGCTGAATCGGTGACCAAGCTTCACGCAATCTGTCTCCGTTGCGGCGCACCTGCCCATCACTCCCACCGTCTGATTTCCAGCTCCAATCTGGTTGAACTCGGTGAAAAGGCTACATACGAGCCTCTTTGCAGGCATTGTTTCAACGAAATGATGAAAAAAGGACACTGATATGGCTTCTACTGCTGAAATTATCAACCACTTCGCCATCGAAGGCTTGCCGACCTCCATTGAGCCGCTCGGAGAAGGCTTTATCAACGACACCTATAAAGTCTATGTGGATGGGAAGCGGACACCTTCCTATATCCTGCAGAGAAAGAACCACGACGTCTTTCCCGACGTAGCCGCTATGATGGACAATATCAGGCGAGTGACGGATCATATCAGAAAGAAGGTGGATGACCCTCTCAGGGGTACCCTGACAGTAATTCCGGCAACGGATGGCAAACTTTACCATAGGGACGGTGACGGCTCTTTCTGGGCTGTATGCCTTTTTATCGGAGATACGCTCTCATACGACAGGGCGGACACCGCCTCCCTTGCTTTTCAGGGAGGGCGGGGACTCGGCCTGTTCCATCGTCAGGTGGCGGATTTCAGTGAACCTCTCGCTGAGATAATAAAGGGATTCCACAATATCCGGTTCCGTTTCTCACAGTGGGACGAGACGGTTGCCGCCGACAGGGTCGGGAGGTGCCGTGAGGTGGCCCGTGAGATAGAATGGGTTGAGAGCCGCCGCGCCCTGATGCTCGATTTCTGGAATAAATACGAAACGGGCTTGATTCCCACGCGTGTCACGCACAATGATACCAAAATCAGCAATTTCCTCTTCAATGCAGCGGACCGCAGCCTGCTCTGCGCCATTGATTTGGACACTCTTATGTCCTCGACTCTTCTGAACGACACGGGTGATGCGCTTCGCTCCTACACCAATACCGGAGCGGAGGACGATCCCGACCTTTCCAAGGTAAGTATGTCGATGGAGATGTTCAGTGCCTATATGGACGGTTATCTGGGGCAGATGAGGGGTCTTCTTGCGCCTATTGAGAAGAAGTATCTGGCTTTCAGTGGTGTGTATATCACTTTCGAGCAGGTTTTGCGTTTCCTGATGGACTATATCGACGGTGACAGATACTACAAGATCAAATATCCGGAGCACAATCTCGTCCGCACCCACGCCCAGTACAAGCTCCTCACCTCAATGGAGAGCCAATTGGGAGAAATGGAGGCCTGCGTTGAAAAGTCAATCTCGGCAGAATGACCGGCCACAAGCGCAGATAACTTAATCTCTGATATTTTCCAAATAACGTACATTAATCGCAGAAATTTAACGCTATTTTTAACAGCGAATAGGTCTCTTATCTATGTATAACGCACAAATGGCCTTTTAAAACTCAGCGAAATTCGAGATTTTGTTGTCATTTTCGCTGATTTTTCAATATATTTGCAACGCTTAAAGACACTATTGTTATGAAACTGGCCGATGCAGTGCTGTTTTTCCCCGCTGCCGGTCATGGCGGCCAAACCGATGGCGATCTTAAAAATTCCGGCATATTTGGAGGTTATTTGTCATCTTCCTTGAATGGTACGTACCATCCAATAATGTTTGATTTTTTTATACGATAAGTCCAAATGACGCGGAAAGTGGCCGTTACCAGCTCTATTCCATCCGTCCTATCTCAGACTGACAAAAACTCGCTTTCCAAAGGCCTCCGGCCACGATGTTGCGCAATACGCGAGTGACTCGCGTCCTTGTTCAGACAATAAGGAATTCGGTAATCAGTACCACTGCGCAACAGAGGAATGCCTCGGCCAGCAGCCCGAGCCCGAACCAGGCTCCGGCGATGCCGATTGCGAATGCCAATGCTCCGGCCAGAGTGGAATTCGTGGCTTCAATGATGGCCGGGAATGTCATCACTGTAAGTGTGACATAGGGGACATAGTGCAGGAAACTGCGCAGAAACCGGTTGGTGATGCGTTTGCGTATAAGCGTGACCGGTATGATACGGATGAGGTTGGTCACCACTATCATAACCAGCAGATAGACCCACATTTCAATGCTGCTTTTCATCGTAGTCCGGTTTGGTGTCAGATGGTATCGGCCTGAGAAGAGCCATTGCAACAGATATAAGAACTGTGAGAATTATGGTCCTCGTGCCGTAATTAATTTCGGAGACTTGCGGCAGGAGTGCACAGAGCCAGCTCAGGAGGAAACTTGCCGCAACAGCCGCCAATATCCTGCGGTCCCTTTTTGCGGGGGGTACGATTACAGCGATGAACATCCCGAACAGAGCCACGCTCAAAGCGGAAACTATTTTGGCCGGGAGAACTCCTCCTGCGATTATTCCGGAGGTGGTGCCCGCTGCCCACATCGTACCTGCCGCCAGCATTGCCGCGTATGTATATGACGGCGCGAGGTAGCCTTTGTACGCAATCGAGATTCCAAAAATCTCGTCCGTGATGCAGCAGGCGGTCAGCAGACGCTTCCATTGAGGCGTGTCGGGATGAAACTTCTGTGTGAGGGAGGCCCCCATCAGCAGATATCTCAGGTTTGTGATTATGCATATTATCGCCACTTCGGCCAGAGATGCCCGGATTGCTATGGATGAATAGACGCCGTATTCCCCGGCGGACGCTCTGGTGAGGAGGCTTCCGATAAAGCCTTGCGGAGCATTCAGGCCGGCATTTCCGGCAACTATTCCCAATGAAAAGGCTACAGCAAAGTAACCCAGTCCGATTGGAATGCCGTCCTGCAGACCTCTGCGGAAAGGTGAGAATCTCCTTTTTGTTCCAGATGCTGCTTTCATTTCTCCCGATATGTCACTCAGGCAGTTTGGACAGTACAGGGGTGAGCCTTATGCCGCTCACGCCGATATTGGCATAATCGCCGTCAATGGGTCTGAGGCAGATGATGTGGTGTCCCGGCTTGTCAATGCGTACCCAGCCGAGTCTGTAATAGCTGTAACGGTTGCCGGTGACCTGCCTGTCAATGGCGAAAGGCACTCCGTCAAGTTCTATCTGCCAAAGGACAGGTTCCTCTCCCCGCCACTCGATATCGATGTCATAGTAGCCGCTCTGACCGAACTCCACTGTCCAGTCGAGCCAGCTGCTCTCTTGAAAATTACGCAGTTCGTGTTTGAACTTCCACTCTCCGAATTTGTCCATCCAACTGTTGTAATTATAGTCGCATCTGTCGTGCTCCCCGAATATGACGGACAATTCTGTGCTGGAGGAGGGGTATATATAATTCCGGCTCTCAATTATCGCCTCGTTGCTCTCACAGCTGATTTCGATGACGGCGGAATATTTGTCGGGTTTTGGGAAAGGAAGCTCTATCGTGGTCCATCCGCCTGATTCGGTGAACTCAAGAGAGTGGGAACCGTACAGTCTGACATCGCGTATGGCAGACATTATGCCGGGAAGATGCAGTTTGCCGTCCTCCGGCCAGTCGTTGACAATGAGGAGAATCCTGCCCGGCTGGGTAACTGCGTCGCCCCAGGGGAATGCGCGGCCCCAGGGAGATGCCCCTGCACTGTAAACGGCATCGGGATATCTCTTTATCCATTCTCCCGCTTCACGCAGGCTTGCCGCCGCCTCGTGGGCAATTGCCCCCTTCGCCGTAGGACCGACATTGAGCATAAAGGTGCCGCCTCGCGCTATGGTGGCGGTCAGGGTTCTGATAATGTAATCGGGACTTTTCCACTCGGAGTCATTACTGTTGTATCCCCATCCGACCTGAGTGACGTCGATGCCTTCCCACAGACCGTCCATATTCCGGAGGGGGACTTCCATATCACCGAGAGTCTCGTAGTCTCCCATATTGTTTCCCACACGGCTTGAAACAAGTGTTCCGGGCTGGAGCTTGTGGACAAGATCGACCAGTTCACGGGAGTAGTGCTCCTGCATATCTCCCGGAGTGTCGAACCAGATAAGTTCGATGGGTCCGTATTTGGTCAGCAGTTCCGTGACCTGAGGGACCACTTTGTTCCTGAAATATTCATCGAAACTGACTTTCCGCCCCGATTCATCGGTTTGCGGGCCGTTCCCGCCTCCTCCCGGTGCAGTCCAGTCCTGAAATTGCGAGTAGTAGAAACCTATGCCCAGACCGTTCCTGTGGCAGGCTTCAGCCAGCTCGCCGAGAAGGTCGCGTCCGAACGGTGTGGCATCGTGGATGTTGAAGCTGTCGGCATCGGAATCGAACATAGCGAAACCTTCGTGGTGCTTGCCGGTGATGATGATGTATTTCATCCCGGCATCCTTTGCCAGAGAGACAATCTCTTCGGCGTTGAATTCCGAAGGATTGAATTCAGCTGCAAGCGCCTTGTAATCCTTGACGGGGATTCCAGCCTGATGTCCGTTCATAATCCACTCTGCATTGCCGAAATAGGGCTTGCCTTCCCAGGTCCCCTCCAGATGGGAGTAGAGTCCGAAATGGATGAACATTGCGTAGTTGCCGTCCTCGAACATAGCCCTTTGCACGGAGCGCTCTCCGACTCCGAAGAGGGAAAACTCCCTGATTGCCGCCCGGGCCTTGCTCTTTTTGATTCTCAGTTTCACCTCCGTCACCTCTGTAGGACGGAAGGTGTCAATGTGCTTGTGGCCGATATTCGTGCCGATTGAAAGGGTGGTCCACTTGCCGCCCGTGTCAAGACCTTGCACCTCGTATTCGAGAACCCTCTCTCCGAATCTGATATCTTCCTGAATGACGACTCTGTCAATCAACTGAGGTTTGTCCATCCTGATGGCAATTGTACCCCCTTCTCCCGAGGTGCTCGCCAACGGTGTTCCATATTTCTCCTGCAGGGCTTTTCCGAACTCTTCGAGACGGGCCACGTCCCCTTCGGGGACAAGACCGCGTGGATCCACCACCAGCCCGAGCAGCAAATTGGTGTTGCGCCCCACGCTCGTTTCATATTTTCTTACCAGCTGATCGACGGAATAGAGAGCATCGTCGGTTCCCGGACACCACTCCCATCCTCCCTGACGGGTGTTGTTCAGCCTCAGCGTACAATCGGCCTCTCCGGGACACCACAGCGGAGCGTCAGCGCTCCCGTTCATTCCCGGAATCACCCGGGTGCCGTCGGCATTGGTGGTGGATCCCGTTGTCGCCCAGCAGGGGTAGGGGGCATCCCCCAATTCGTTGCCCACCCATCTTATCAGATGTTTCATCCCTTCCGGACCCTGGAAGGCGATTGCCTCGGGTTGAAGTTTCTGCGCAAGTGAACGGACGTCATAACCTCCCTGCTCCGTAGGAAGCACACCTCCGTCGAACCAGATTTCAAAAAGTTCGCCATAGTTGCTCCAAAGCTCCGTCAACTGTTTCTCTACCACGGTATTGTACTCTTCCTGGGTATATGGGCTGCCGGGTTGCACCACTCCGGGATTATCGACGTAATAATAACCGTTGGCCGTGGTGCTTGCATATATTGCCGGCTTGATGTTGTATTTTTTGCAGGATTCGATGAAGTCGCGGACTATGTCCCCCTGTCCGTTTTTCCACGGGCAGTTCTTGACGCTGTATCCGTGCGCTTCAGTCGGCCACAGGCTGAAACCGCAGCAGTGCTTGGCTACCAGCACGGCATATTTTGCGTTGATTTTGGATGCGGCTTCAAGCCACTGGTCGGTGTTCAGTTCCGTGGGGTTGAAGGTGGAGGCGGCCGGATGAGTGCCCCACTTCCTCCATTCATAGTCAGGGTTGAACACCTGCATATCGAAGTGGAACATCACGCCGATTTCGGCTTCTGCCCATTCAATCTGTTTTCCGTCAGGAGTGACTATTCCTTCGGTTCGGCCGCAACTGACTGTGAGAAGCAACGCTGCGACAGCAATGAGTGTGGTTCTGAGGTTTTTCATAGGTTATATCAGTTTATTCTGTTTTTGTAGAGATGCCTGTAGTCTGCAGTTTTCCAAGGTCTTTAACTGTCAGTCCTTCCGGGACTGCGGCCCGGACAATATGGGTGCGGCATATCAAGAGATAGAAATCAATTATTCCGAAGACGTCGGGAAAATCCCTCATAAGGGGGAAGACGGCGGGGCCGGCGTAATGGATTCCGGAGAAGGCGAGGGGAGTGCACTGGTCGGGGTCTATGCTGCCGTACGGACTTCTTATTTCTCCCGTCCTGACGTTCTGCCACCCGACAAGACTCATCTGATCGTCGAAAAGAAGATAGCGGCTGGTCTCCCGTCTGCTTACAAGCAGGGTGGCCGCGGCATCGTCACGGTGCTGCTCCCTGAACCAACCGAAGTCGAGATTGGAATCGATGTCCACATTGTGGACGAGAAACGGCTCCCCGATTCCCAGAAGAGGCTCTGCAAATTTGATTCCCCCTCCGGTGTCGCGGAGCAGGTCACTTTCGTCGGAGAAACTTATCCTGACTCCGAAGTTGCCGTTGGCTGCAACGTAGTCCCGTATCTGTGACGCGAAGTGATGGATGTTGATGACAATGTCATCATAGCCCGCTGCAATCAGCCTGTCAAGCACCATCTTGAGCATCGGCTCCCCGTTGACGGGGACAAGAGCCTTCGGCATAGTGTCAGTCAGAGGCTTGAGGCGGGTCCCCAAACCGGCGGCAAAAATCATCGCTTTCATTTCAAGTATTCCTCCAAACCCTGTTCCCTGTGGACCAGACGGACTTTAACGTTATATTTTTCAATTATGTGCCTTGCGGTCTTTTCTGCACAGTAGACAGACCTGTGCTGCCCTCCAGTGCAGCCGAAACATATCTCCAGATGGGTGAAGCCCCTCCTTATGAACTCCTCGATATGGGAATCCGCCAATCCCCGGACGTGGTCGAGGAAAGAGGCGACTCCGGCCGTGTTCTCGAGAAACCTTATCACTTCAGGGTCGCGCCCCGTCAGATGCCTGAACTCTTCATATCTTCCGGGATTGTCAAATCCGCGGCAGTCGAAGACATAACCGCCACCGTTGCCGCTTTCATCCTGCGGAACGCCTTTCTTGAAGGAGAAACTGCTGACAGTGACTTCAAGAGTCCCGTCGCCTTTCCTTTCCTTGCGGCAGAAACGGTCTGCCAGCGCTCCGGATATCGCGGCAAGTGCCGGATATTCCGCAAAGCCTGTTTCGAACATACTGCGAAGATTTGCTGTTGCGAAGGGGATGCTGCGGATGAAATGCTCTTTCTTCTCGATGAGTCCGCGGAAACCGTACGCCCCAAGCACCTGAAGAGTCCTGAAAAGCACGAAATGGCGGAGGGAGGAGAGAAACCGCTCTCTGTCCATCTTCATATATTTTCCAGCCGCATCGATATATGCATCCACAAGCCTCTGCTTCAATTCATCCGGATAGGCGGCTCTGGCCTGCCATACGAAGGAAGCCACGTCATACTGCACTGGCCCCTTGCGTCCTCCCTGATAATCTATGAACCAGGGCTCGCCGTCCTTTATCATTACATTCCTCGCCTGGAAATCCCGGTACATAAAAGTTTCTGACCTGTTCTCAAGCAGCACGGCGGACAGCCTGTCGAAATCATCCTGCAGGGCAGTCTCGTCAAATTCCAGCCCGGACGGCTTGAGAAAACAATACTTGAAATAGTTCAGGTCGAAAGAGACCATCCGGGCATCGAACTCTTTCTGCGGGAAGCAGAGCGACCAGTCAAGACCTTCGGCGCCTTCGAACTGAATCTTGGGAAGATACTTTATTGTTTTTAGGAGCAGGTCCTCCGAACCTTCGGTCCCGAGCAGGTCAAACAGGGAATCGCTTCCAAGGTCCTCCTGCAGATATGCACTGTAATCGGGGGTATGGGCCAGCACTTCGGGAACGTTCAGCCCCTTTGCCCTGAAATGGGAGGAAAGCTTGCAGAAAGCCCTGTCCTCCTGAATGGAAGTCCCTTCCACTCCTATGAGGGTCAGCCCGTTTTCTCCGGAGATTCTGCAATAACGGCGGTTGCTTCCCCCTCCGCGGATAGGGGTGACGGCGGCCGGGTCCTTCCCGGTAACCTGCCTGAAAAGTTCTGCAATCTCTCCTTCCATCATTTCTCAACAGGATATCCGATGCTCTGGACCAAAGTTATCATCTGACCGCTCCGGAGGCCGAGAAACTTCGACAGGGCCTCCCTGTCGAACATTGCCCTCACCACTGTGTTGAGGCCTTCATTTGCGGCACAAAGGTAGATGTTCTCCGATATGAAGCCGGTATCCACGAAGACGGTCTCAATCACTCCCTGCGGTGTCTTGCCTGTTATTTTCGACGTGTCCGCGACAAATGCCACATTCACGGATACCTGTGCCACGAAATCCTGGGCTCCGGTCAGGGCGCGGTGGTCTCCGTCCATTTTGTGAATCAGTCTGCACTGTGCGGCATCGTACAGATACACCCCGTTCTCCAGGAAGACATAGAGTTCCATCTCCTGCCTGTTGTGGGATGAGGGAGCCGTTCTGAAGCCTTCCCTGTTGAAGCCGTAAGCCGCCCACAGCAGATTGGAAACAGTCTGCAGGCCGAGGCCTTTATCGGAGCATTTACGGTGGGAGGCCCTTCTGCTGAAGGCATCCATCAGGGGCATTCCGCCGGTTCTGTGCGGTGGTGGCAGCAATATGTCTTTCATTATTTCCGGTTTTTGTCCTGCAAAGATATGAAATTGTCGTATCGGGCCGACTCCAATTGTGAATTATCTCCTCCGTTACCGGGAGTTCCCGCTTTTGACAGGCATACGTCGCAGCATCCGCAGGGCTCCTTCTGCACCTCTCCGAAATAGCGGAGAAGCCTTGCGCTCCTGCACTCCCCGCTGTCCGCCACGATGGCGGAGATTGCCTCCATCTTTTCGGTGTGTCTGGACACCTTCTCCCTGTAATTGCTTTCAGGCAGACGGAGATTCCTGTCGTACAGCCTTTCGTTGTTGATGTTCAGCATAGGGGATGATATGGCGGGTATGTACTTGACGACCTCCATTCTTGAAAGCCTCTTCAGCTTTTCCTTCACCACTTCGGGAGAGTAGCGCCCCAGTTGGGCGATTCTCTCTATGTCAATGGGGACGTATGATGAGAACAGCCCCGTGTAGATGCGCAGCAGCAGTTTGACAAAGGTGTCCATCTCCGCATCTCCAAGCTGAATCCTGTAGAGCTGGTCTCTGCTGACGGTGAACTGGAGTTTCGCCGGAATCTGTATGGTCTCGGTCAGGCTCCAGTATCCTTCCGATTCAAGGTATTTCACGGCATAGTATGCGGTAGTGGCGTTGAGTCTGTATCTCTGCGCGAAGGCCTCCACGTCGAACTTGACCGAGGCGCCTTCGCCCTCTTCGTATGCGTAACCGATGAAGGTGAATACTTTCTGGTATATCTCCCTTACCTGTGGAAGAGGGGGATAGGAGGTCTGAATCAGCTTCTTCTGTCTTGCAATGTCCGTGCTGTTCCACAGCAGGATGCAGTATGATTTCCTGCCGTCACGGCCCGCGCGTCCGGATTCCTGGAAGTAGTTTTCCACGCAGTCGGGCAGGTCATAGTGGCAGACGAATCTGACGTCGGGCTTGTCGATTCCCATCCCGAAGGCATTGGTGGAGACGATGATGCGGGTCTCGCCCTTTTTCCATCTCTCCTGAACTCCGTTCCTCGCGGCAGCTGACATTCCTGCGTGGAACCCTTCCGCTTCAATCCCGTGAGCCTTGAGGAATGCGGCCAAATCTTCAGCGGTCTTGCGCCTTCCGACATAGACGATTCCGCTCCCTCCGACTCCGCTGCAAACTTTGAGCAGGCGCCCGGTCTTGTCCTCGACCTTTCTGAAGACGTATGCGAGGTTGGGCCTGCGGAAACTGCCTTTGATTACGTTCGGTTCGCTGAAAGAGAGTCTTTCCATTATCTCCTGCGCTACCTGCTCAGTGGCTGTCGCCGTCATCGCCACGACAGGGACGGAGGCGGAAAAGAGCTTTCTGACATTTGCTATTTCCAGATAGTCCGGGCGGAAGTCGTATCCCCATTGGGAGATGCAGTGCGCCTCATCGACCGCAAGCAGGTTGACGTTCATTCTGGCGGCGCGGGTCTTGAAGAGTTCCGTGCGGAGCCTCTCGGGGGAGACATACAGGAACTTGACATCTCCAAAAACCGCATTATCGAGGGCGGTGTCAATTTCCCTGTATGTCATCCCGCTGTGGACCGCGATTGCCTCGATGCCTCTTCTTTTCAGGTTTTCGACCTGGTCATTGATGAGGGCTATCAGGGGTGAGACCACTATGCAGACACCTTCCTTCATCAGTGCCGGAACCTGAAAGCAGATGGATTTTCCGCCGCCGGTGGGGAGAATCGCGAGGGTGTCGCGGCCCGACAGAACCGAAGCGATTATCTCCTCCTGCATCGGACGGAAATTTTCATATCCCCAATATCTCTTCAAAGTCGTTTTCATCTTTGCAAAAATAAGAAATTATATTAATTTTGCACGGATTTTGCCTGATAAGGGCCTGACAGGAAAAAGTATCGAACAACATAAAAAAATAATTGAAATGAAAGCTGAAGAATTAACCAAGTACGGCATTGAGGGCGTTTCCGAAGTCCTCTACAATCCCACTTACGAAGTATTGTACAACGAAGAGACAAAACCCGGTCTTGAAGGTTTTGACAAAGGTCAGGTCACCGAGCTGGGCGCTATCAACGTGATGACAGGCGTCTTCACCGGACGTTCCCCCAAGGACAAATACATCGTCATGGACAAGCAGAGCAAGGATACCGTATGGTGGAACACTCCTGAATATCCCAACGACAACCACGAACTTTCAGAGGCCAACTGGGTGGTTTTGAAAGCCTTGGCTCTCAAACAGCTCTCCGGCAAGAGACTCTTCGTTGTCGATGGTTTCTGCGGAACCAACAAGGACACCAGGATGAAGGTCCGCTTCATTATGGAAGTTGCCTGGCAGGCACATTTCGTGACCAATATGTTCATCCGTCCCCAGAATCAGGCCGAATTCGATCAGGAACCCGATTTCGTTGTATATTGCGCATCCAAGGCCAAAGTTGCCAATTTCAAGGAACTTGGCCTGCGCAGCGACACTGCTGTCGCCTTCAACGTAAGCAGCAAGGAACAGGTCATCCTCAACACCTGGTACGGCGGCGAGATGAAGAAGGGCCTCTTCTCAATGATGAACTACTATCTGCCTCTCAAGGGGATAGCCGCAATGCACTGCTCTGCCAACACCGATATGAACGGCGAGAACACCGCCATCTTCTTCGGCCTTTCCGGAACGGGCAAGACCACTCTTTCAACCGACCCCAAGCGTCTCCTCATCGGTGACGACGAGCACGGCTGGGACGACCACGGTGTATTCAACTTTGAAGGCGGCTGCTATGCGAAGGTAATCAAGCTCGACAAGGAGTCGGAGCCCGACATCTACAATGCAATCCATCGCGATGCTCTCCTTGAGAATGTCACGGTTGATGCGGACGGTGTGATTGATTTCAACGACAAGAGCGTTACCGAACACACCCGTGTCAGCTATCCTATCTATCACATCAAGAACATCGTGCGCCCCATATCTGCGGGTCCCGCCGCGAAACAGGTGATTTTCCTGAGTGCCGACGCATTCGGTGTGCTGCCTCCCGTCTCAATCCTCACTCCCGAGCAGACCAAGTACTATTTCCTCAGCGGTTTCACCGCCAAGCTGGCCGGTACTGAGCGCGGGATCACCGAGCCCACTCCGACTTTCAGCGCCTGCTTCGGTCAGGCCTTCCTGGAACTCCATCCTACCAAATATGCGGAGGAACTGGTCAAGAGGATGGCTCAGAGCGGTGCAAAGGCATATCTGGTCAACACCGGCTGGAACGGAACAGGCAAGCGTATCTCCATCAAGGATACCCGCGGAATCATCGATGCCATACTCAACCACTCGATTGATGCGGCTCCCACCAAGCAGATTCCCTATTTCAACTTCACCGTTCCCACGGCTCTCGAAGGAGTTGATTCCGGAATTCTCGACCCCCGCGACACTTATGCAAAGCCCGAGGAGTGGGAGGTCAAGGCAAAGGATCTTGCAGGACGCTTCATCAAGAACTTCGCAAAATACGAAAACAGCGCTGCCGGTAAGGCTCTTGTGGCAGCCGGTCCTGTCCTCTGAAAACGAAGATGAAGAAAATACTGCTCTTCTGGGGTCTTCTCCTTCTTGCAGTTTCATCGATATACGCCCAGAGCGCGGAGATTACAATCACTCCGCGCTTTGAGGGCGAGATGACCAAACTGCCCTCCCAGAATGCCGAATTCGGCTTCGGAATGAGTTCCCTCTACGGTTTCGTGGATGGGAACTTCCGTAATGAGAACTTCTCTTATTCCGCAAGTGTCCATCTTCTCTCCTCTGAGCCGAAATACCTCTACAACTATGAGACTCCGTTTACGGATGGTACCTGGCTTGACTGGGCGTACCTTTCATACGACGGGGCCCTTTTCGGAGGCAGCCTCGGCAAGATGTCTCTCAATACCGGATTAACGGAGTTTGATGCCAATGACGTTGACTGTTTCTCTCCTCTGGTCTCTTCAGTGTGGAACAGCATTACCGTATATCAGTGGGGAGGCGCTTTCCGGTTCACTCCCTGGGAGACCCAGTGTTTCGAGGCCCAGTTTCTCACTTCTCCCCAGATGACAAAACTGTCCGACAAAGATTTTGCATGGTCGGTGGCCTGGAGAGGTGAATTCGGGGGATTCTCCACTTTCTGGTCCCTCAATCAACAGCGCTATTCTGACTTCGAGGACGGAAGTCACGGCTTCGTCACTATGGTGGGTTTCGGAAACACTCTGACTCTGGACCACGTGAAGCTCTCTTTGGATATCACCAATGGAGGCTATGACGGCTTCAGCGATTGGAGCCGTTCCGAATTCACGGCCCGTGCGGACTGGTTTTCGAATGATATGTTCAAGGCTGGAGTGTCAGTAGGTCTCCAACGTTTCGACCAGTTGCTATGCGGATTCAATTTCCTCTATTTCCCTTTCAAGGACGATACCCTGAGGATTCACGCATCCCTTTCGAGACGGGGATATGAGAATATTTATCAGGAGGTTTCAAGCGGATATATGGCGGCTTTATTAGGAGTTACCTACAATCTCCATATAAACCTTTAGGTTATATACTTGATCTCTTTGAACGCATAGGATTCCACGACTCCGGATCGGTTTTCCAGAAGCAGTTTCCCGGAGGAATCCACACCGAGAATACGGGCACTGAACAGGTGCCCTTTTCTTTTCTCCACAGGGATGTCCGTCTGCTCCATTCTTTCAAAATCGTGCCACATCCCCCGCCTGAACAGGCGCTCCATATACTGGACGTCCAGGCTGTTTCTGTATCGGCCGGACTCTATTGCGCTGATTCTGGTATGAATGCATCCGAGCAGGGATTGAAGTTCCCGGCGGATGTCGTATGTTTTTCCTGTCAACATACTGATGGATACGGGGTTGGGGAGAGCTGCGCCGAATGATGTCTGGTTGACGTTGAGCCCGACCCCGATTATGCTGGATGAGATGAATTCTCCATCAAGGCTGTTTTCGATGAGGATTCCACAGAGTTTTCTCTTTCCCACATAGATGTCGTTGGGCCATTTGATGTCCGACTTTATGCCCAGTCCGTCCAGATAGTCGGTAATGGCCAGGGCTGTGGCCTGACTGATTGAAAATTGCTCCGAAACGTGTATTCCCTCCGGCTTTGCAAGGGTGGAAAAGGTGAGATTCATCCCCCTTTCGGAGAGCCATACGTTCCCTTTCTGCCCTCTGCCGGAGCTCTGGAACGTTGCCGCGTATGTCGTGAAATTCTCCAGATTTCTTTTGTTGCGGGCCATTTCAGAGTTGGTGGAGGCAACATCGTCAAACCATTTTACAGTATATCCGTCCATATTCGTTTCCTGCTTTGAAAGGTAAAGATAATTGATTATATTTGCAAAATAGCGCAAAGTCAAATTTTGATTTTTTCAGATGAACAAAAGAAGCGAAGTGGAAATAATTGCCGGAGCTATGCTTGAAAAGAAAGCTCGGGATGTTGTAAGTCTTGACCTTGCCGGAATCGGAACAGCCATAGCCGACCATTTTGTAATATGCAATGCGGATTCGGCTACTCAAGTTGTCGCCATTGCGGACAATGTGGATAAGATGATGGAGCAGGAGGCGGGAAGAAGAGTGGTCCGCCAGCAGGGAAGGGAGAACGCTTTCTGGATAATTCTGGATTATTCCGATATAGTGGTCCATATCTTCCAGACAGGGCAGAGGCTTTTCTACAGGCTTGAGGATTTGTGGGCTGACGCGAAAAAGACTTCATACAACGACAACGACTGAAATGGCACAGAACAGAAAACAGGATTCAAGACGCGATTCCGGAATGAACGACAGAAAACGGAATCCGAGGATGTTTTCCCTTACCGGCGTCTTCTATCTTCTCATAATACTGGGACTTGTCTATATGTGGACGAAGAGTTCCACCGCAGACCCCGTGAAGAAGGAGTGGCTCGACCTCAAATCGGAGCTGTTGCAGAGCGGTGATGTGGAAAAACTCGTATATGTAAGGAACGATCGCAGGGGAGAGGTCCACCTCAAGCAGTCCTCGATAGAGAAATACAAGAACCTTTTTGCGGGCGTTCCGCCCAAGGGAGGCCCGCATTTTTATTTTCTGGTATCCGAAAATTTCGATGCGGAAGAGCAGTTCGAGCAGCTTGAAGCGGGGCTCGATGAGAGCAAGCGTTTCAAGATTGTCACAGAGGAGCACAGGGATTTCCTTATGCCTGTGCTGGAGTGGATTATCCCCTTGGGACTGATAATATTGTTCTATGTCATTATGTTCAGGCCGCTGCGCAATATGGGCCCCGGCGGTTCCGGCGGAGTTTTCAATGTGGGCAAGTCTCAGGCTAAACTCTACGAGAAGGCGAAGGACAACAAAGTCACTTTCAAGGATGTGGCCGGTCTGGAGGAGGCGAAGGTCGAGGTGATGGAAATTGTGGATTTCCTGAAGAATCCCAAGAAATATACCGCCCTTGGAGGCAAGATTCCCAAAGGAGCGCTTCTGGTCGGCCCTCCGGGCACTGGAAAGACCTTGCTTGCAAAGGCTGTGGCCGGTGAAGCCAACGTCCCTTTCTTCTCCATCAGCGGTTCCGATTTTGTCGAGATGTTTGTGGGAGTCGGAGCTTCGAGAGTCCGGGACCTTTTCCGTCAGGCGAAAGAGAAGGCCCCCTGCATAGTGTTCATAGATGAGATTGACGCTGTGGGACGCGCGAGAAGCAAGAATGGAGGATTTTCTTCGAATGATGAGCGTGAAAATACTTTGAATCAGCTCCTTACCGAGATGGATGGTTTCGGTACAAATTCCGGGGTAATCATACTTGCCGCCACAAACCGGGCTGATATTCTGGACAAGGCTCTGATGCGCGCCGGACGTTTCGACCGTCAGATTCACGTCGAACTTCCGGAGTTGAAGGAGAGGCTTGAGATATTCAAGGTGCATCTGAGGGACATAAAACTTGCTCCCGATTTCAAGATAGATTTCCTTGCAAAGCAGACTCCCGGTTTCTGCGGTGCGGACATAGCCAACGTATGCAACGAGGCGGCCTTGATTGCGGCAAGAAAGGACAAATCTCTGGTTGACAAGCAGGATTTCCTCGATGCAATAGACAGAATCATAGGAGGTCTGGAACGGAAGAGCAAAATCATCACTCCGGAGGAAAAAAAGACAATCGCCCATCACGAGGCGGGCCACGCCACCGTCAGCTGGTTGCTGCCCAATGCCAATCCTCTGCTGAAAGTGACGATTATCCCCCGCGGTCAGGCCCTTGGCGCAGCCTGGTATCTGCCTGACGAACGCCAGCTCACTACCGCCGAACAGTTGATGGATGAGATGGCATCCACAATCGGAGGCCGGGTCGCAGAGGAGATTGTCAACGGCAGGATTTCCACAGGAGCTCTGAATGACCTTGAAAAGCTTACCAAGCAGGCATACGCTATGGTGACATATTTCGGTATGAGCAGCGAAGTAGGCAATCTTTCCTATTATGATTCAACCGGAAAGGCGGATATGTCATTCACCCGCCCCTACAGCGAGAAGACGGCCGAACTGATTGACAGCGAGGTGAAGAAACTTATAGAAAAGGCGCATCGGACTGCGACCCGTGTCCTTACGGAAAATCGTGAGGGATTCGAGAAACTCGCCGCCCTTCTGCTTGAAAGGGAAGTTGTTTTCAGTGAAGACCTTGAGAATATATTCGGCCCGAGAAAGGGCGGAGTCGATCCCAACAAACTATTGGAAGAAAATGAACAATCTGTTGAAGCGTAGCATATTCGGAACTCTCTTCCTCATTGTGACAGTGGGATGCCTTCTGTGTCCCTGCGGTTACGCGGCCCTTATGGCGTTCGTAACCGTGGTGTCATCCATCGAGTTGCTTAGAATACTGGTGCCCGGGGCGCGCTACCGGAAGGAAAAGGTGCTGACAGTCGTGGCCTGCGCCGCCTCATTCATCCTCTCTTTCTGTTGTTTCGCATTCGGGATGGCTCCACGTTTCGTATTTCTTACATTTCTGCCGCTGTTGTGCGCATATATTCTCCTGCTGTTCGACTGCGCCTCCGATTATGATTTTCCCGCAGGAATATTCTATCCCGTGCTGTACGTTGCGTTTCCGGTATGTTGCTCCCTGTTTCTGGCATTCCCGGGCGGAGAATTTACGTGGAAGCTGCTGCTTGGACTCTTCATTATGATATGGTGCTGTGATGTCGGAGCATACTGTTTCGGTATGGCTCTGGGCCAGAGGACTGGCAGCCGCAAACTGTTCCCCGCACTCTCTCCCAAGAAATCCTGGGCCGGGGCGGTCGGAGGAACCGTATGCACACTGTTTGCGGGTGGTGTTGTGGCATATCTCTTTGATACTCCGGTGTCACTGGCCCACTGGATGGTGATTGCTTTTCTGGTATCCACCGTCGGGGTGTTCGGAGACCTGTTCGAGTCGCTCCTCAAGCGCCACGCCGGAATCAAGGATTCGGGCAACGTCATTCCCGGGCACGGTGGAATGCTTGACCGCTACGACGACATTCTCCTCCTGTTTCCCACAATTGTGATGTATCTGAAAATCTTTGACATAATATGAGACTCGATAAAAATACATACGGGACGGTTCTTCTTGTCTATCTGTTGAGTGCCGCTGTGCTTGTGCTTTGCTTCAAGACGATAGATACCTGGTGGATTAGCGCCCTCATCGCAGTTGTCCTTCTCTGGTTCTGCGGCTGGCAGACAATGTTCCATATGGTTCCGGTCCGTGAGATATCCGGCTCCGACTCCGTTGTGACCGCCGTTGCCGACGGCAAGATAGTGCATATTGGAAAAGTGTATGAGAAGGAGTGGCTCAAGCAGGATATGACTATGATTTCCATCTATATGGATTTCTGGGACGTGCACGCCAACTTCTGGCCCGTGACCGGTACCGTGACCTATTCGATGTACCATCCGGGCAAACATCTACTTGCGTTCAAGCCTAAGGCATCGGAGGAGAACGAGCATACCTGCACTTCAATCAGGACCGAATCCGGTGATGAGGTCTTCTTCAAGCAGTTAGCCGGCGGATTCGCCCGCCGCATCGTAAATTATGCTTCCGACGGTCTTGACGTGGAGGCCGGGAGGCAGTGCGGAATCATAAAATTCGGTTCGAGAATCGATATGTTCGTCCCTCTCGATGCCGACATTATGGTTGAGATCGGACAGACCGTCCGCGCCTGTGAAACCCCGATAGCCCGTCTTTCCTGAACAATCCTAACCTGATTTGAATATGAAACGACTCTTACCGATGACAATACTTTCCGCTGCTGTGCTTTCACTCTCTGCCTGCAGTCATTATCAATTTGAACTTGACTCCCATATCGGTGTCTGCCGCGGTCTGGGCGATGCTCAGGCGGCATTGGATGCAGGAGCGGACTATATGGAGGTGAACATTCAGGAATATCTTGTCCCTGAAGAAGATGATGCGGTTTTCCGGGAGAAGGCGGCTGAGCTCAAAGCCTCGCCTCTGCCGGTCTATGCGGCGAACTGCTTTTTCCCCGGCGAAATCAAGATAATAGGCCCCAATGCCGATACTCCGAGAGCGATTGCGTACGCGAGAACGGCTTTGAAGCGTGCCGGTACTCTTGGGTTGAAGATACTTGTCCTTGGCAGCGGCGGCTCGCGTGAGCTGCCCGAGGGGTTCAGCAGGGAAGAGGCTGACAGGCAGATGGTGGAACTGCTCTCCGCAGTGGCTCCCACCGCACAGGAAAACGACGTCACCATTGTGATAGAGCCGTTGAATACGGGTGAGACCTTCTATATCAACTCTGTCCGTGAAGGGGCTGAAATCTGCCGGAAGGTCAACCATCCGAATATCTGTGTCCTGGCCGATTTCTTCCATATGTATAAGGTCGGGGAGGGTTCCGATGCCATTGTCGATGCAGCTGACAAGCTCAGGCATTGCCATATCGCGGAAGGTGAACACAGGACACCTCCGGGAGTTGAAGGCGATGATTTCACGCCCTATTTCGAGGCTCTAAAGAGCATAGGCTACAAGGGAGCAATCTCTCTGGAGTGCGACTGGGGCGAATATGAAAAAACTGTCAAACCTGCGATTGAATATTCAAGAGAACAGATAAGCAAAGTCAAATAACCTTAAATATCACCATTATGCAGACACGTAGAGATTTTCTTAAAACATCACTCCTCGGCGCCGGTGGTCTGATGATTGGAGGCGTAGGCCTCGATTCCAAACTTTATGCGGCTTCCAAAGGCGCAAACGACAAAATCAGGGTCGGAATCATCGGTTTTTCCGACAGAGCCCGTTCCACTCTCATTCCTTGCTTCCAGGCCCACGCCAAGGAATTGAACTTTGAAATCGTGGCCGTTTCGGATATCTGGAACAGACGCCGCCGCGAGGCACAGGAATTCTTCAAGAAGGAATACAATCAGGATGTCAAGTTGTTCCGCAACAACGACGAACTCTACGATGCAAAGATCTGCGATGCAGTGATTATCGCTACAGCAGACTTCCAGCACGCCACCCATCTTGCGGAAAGCGTGAGGGCAGGGCTGGATGCATATTGCGAGAAGCCTTTCGCAGAGACAATGGCTGATGGCAGAATGGCTCTCAAGGCCGTTAAGGAGACAGGCAAAATAGTCCAGATTGGTTCACAGAGACGTTCCGCTCCCAACTATCACGCCGCTCACGACTATATCAAGTCCGGCAAATTCGGGCCCATAACAATGGTTGAGATGTGCTGGAACGTAAACCAGCCCGGCCGTTGGCGCCGTCCCGAACTTGTGGCGCAGTGCTTCGAAAAGGATACGGACTGGAAACGCTTCCTCATCAACCGTCCCGCCGAAAAGTGGGATCCCCGCAAATATCTCGAGTATCGTCTTTTCTGGCCCTATTCATCAGGAATCCCTGGTCAGTGGATGTCCCACCAGATTGACACCGTTCACTGGTTCACAGGGCTGAACCATCCGAAGAGTGTCGTGGCCGGCGGCGGCATTTACTGCTGGAAGGACGGACGTTCGAATTATGATACTCTCACCGCAGTGATGGAATATGGCGACGATGAGGGCAAACAGAATTTCCAGGTTCTTTATTCTTCACGTTTCCACAATGAGCACGGTGGAGTCAAGGAACTCTATTTCTCCAACGGAGGAACATTGAATCTTGATACCAATATGGTGACTTCAGACGGCGGTCTTCAGGAATGGGCGGCTGCCGAGATGGGCCTTCCCGCAAATCTTCTCAAGGAATTCTCCCTTCCTTCAATCGAGGTTGTGACCAGCGCCAATACAGGAGGCGACCCTATGACTTTGCTTCACATGCGCAACTGGATGGAATGTGTCCGCAGCCGCAAGCAGACGAATGCGCCCGTGGAGGCCGGATACAACCACTCTATCGCGACGATTATGTGCAACGCCGCGGTCCGTACCGGAGAGAAGGTTTCATTCGACGAGGCGACTCAGGAAGTTCTTGCCGGCGGTAAGGTTTTCCAGTATTGAGGCTTTTGAAATTTTTACGCTCGTGGATGCTGGTGATTGCGATGGTCACCGGCGTCCTGCTTTATGTGGGGTATCGCTACCTTGATTTCCTGCATCCGGCAGGCCCTGCAATGCTGTCGTTCTGCACGAACATCCAACCGATTCTCATCTTCTCGATGCTTTTCCTGACATTCCTGAAGATAGAACCGGCGAACCTCAAACCTGTCCGCTGGCATTTCGTCCTGCTGCTGATACAGGGAGTTGTGTTCACTGCCGGAGCCCTGATATTGTATGCTTTCCCTTATCTGTCCCACGGGATTGCCCTGGAGAGTTTTCTCTTATGTATGATATGCCCTACAGCCACCGCCTGCGCCGTGGTGACGCAGCGGCTTGGTGGAGACACCGCACAGGTGCTCTCATACACCATTATGATAAACCTGCTTGACTCAATCCTCATCCCGCTTATGGTCCCCCTTGTCAATCCCTCGGAGGGTGTGGTGTTCATCACCGCCTTCTCCGGGATTGTGGCAAAAATTTTCCCTATGCTCATTCTGCCCTGTGTATGCGCGTGGGCAGTACGATATCTCATTCCCCGCCTCCATTCGAAACTTGTCAGATACAGCAATCTTTCCTTCTACATCTGGTCCTTTGCGCTGACATTTGCCATAATGATGAGCACAAGATCCCTGTTCCACAATTCAGCGGGCATTACCATCCTGATTGACACGGCGGCCGCATCACTCGTCGCCTGCATCCTGCAGTTCTCCCTCGGAAAGAGAATAGGAGGAATCACAGCCGGACAGTCACTCGGTCAGAAAAACACCGTCTTTGCAATCTGGTTGGGATATACTTTCCTGAATCCTGTCACCTCTCTTGCGGGAGGATTCTATTGCATCTGGCACAATCTGTACAACACCCGGCAACTGAGAATAGCCGGAAAGAATTGAATTATGAACAAAACCAAGTTGTCCTTTATCTTGCTGGCCTCTTTACTCACCGTTTCCTGCTCGAGGCCCGAAGTACATTCACTGACCTGTGAAACCCTTGTTGATCCTCTGGGCATTGACAACGTTTTGCCGCATTTCTCCTGGAAAGTGTCCGGTGACATAGACTCCACGTGTGCCTTTCAGATACAGGTCGCGTCATCCCTTTCCGCTCTGAAAGCCGGTGAAGCCGACATCTGGGACTCCGGGACGGTCGAGTCATCCAACAGCGTGATGGTGCCATACGCAGGCAGGGAGTTGAAACCTTCCGACGAATGTTACTGGAGAGTCCGAATTTGGGGAGGCGGCAAATCTTCAAGGTGGAGTGAGCCGGCAAGGTTCTCAGTGGGGAAACTGGACGGGCTGGAAGGGGAGTACATAGGCGCTTTTGAAGGGAGTGACATATCTCCCGTATTCAGGAATTCATTTGATGCCCGGAAGGGAGACGAGATATTCGTCCACGTCAATTCTCTCGGGTATCACGAACTCTACATAAACGGCCGCAAGGTTGGGGAGTCCGTGCTGTCACCTGCCGTCTCGCAACTTGACAAGCGCTCGTTGACAATGACTTACGATATATCGGAATATCTGTCTACGGGCAAAAATGACATTGCCGTATGGGCCGGGAAGGGATGGTACACCGCGGCGGCGTTCGATGCGGTCTATCACGGACCGCTTGTCAAGGTTCAGGTGAACCGGAACAGAGGTAAGAACAGATGGGAACCTGTTCTTGTGACAGACAAATCCTGGACTGCCTGTGATTCCGGCTACCGTTCACCGGGCAATTCCACCGCCTGGAATTTCGGAGGCGAAACCATTGATGCGCGCAAAGCGGCTTCGGAAGATGGTGCCCCAGTAGATGTCGTGGCTGTTTCAGGCATTGCCGCGACCCCGATGATGTGTCCGCCCAATGTCGTCAAGGAGACAGTCGGAGCCGTTTCGGTGACGGAACTCGACACTGCGTCAGTGTTTGTGAAGGACCTCGGGCCGGAAACCGGCAGATGCTGGCTCGTCGATATGGGGAAGAGCGTCATAGGACAGATTGAATGTCATTTTCCGAAGTTGCCGGAAGGCGCCCGCATTTTGTCATATTATGCGGACAACATAAGGAAGGACGGTATCCTTGAGAACGACGAGTTCATCTCTTCAGGGGATGAACAGGGCGATACGTTCAGAAACCGTTTCTGTTTCCACGCCTTCAGATATGCCGTCATAACGGGCTGCGAAACGGCACCCTCACCCGAGGATTTCAGGGTTCACGTCATCCGTACCGATTATCAGGACGCTTCGTCATTCGAATGTTCGGACCCCGACATCAATGCAATCCACGATTTGATAAAATATACCCTGTCTGTCCTCACTTTTAGCGGCTATCAGGTGGACTGTCCTCACATCGAGAGGCTCGGCTACGGTGGAGACGGCAACTCTTCGACAGTCGCCACACAGACAATGTACGACCTTCCGTCCCTCTATTACAACTGGCTCCAGGCCTGGGGTGACGTGATTGGGGAGGACGGTTCTCTGCCTCATACGGCTCCTTCTCCATATTCGGCGGGAGGAGGCCCATACTGGTGCGGATTCATCATAATGGCCCCGTACAGGACGATGATGGATTACGGAGACCTCAGGACGGCGGAGAAATTGTATGACAAGATGAAACTGTGGCTTGGTTACGTTGACAGGTGGAGCGTGGACGGTCTTCTGAAGCGTTGGCCCGACACCCCGAACAGAGGGTGGTATCTGGGTGACTGGATTGCCCCTGAAGGCATCGACGTGACAGACCCTCTCTCCATAGACATAATCA
Source organism: Bacteroidales bacterium (assembly GCA_045617505.1). Lineage (GTDB taxonomy): Bacteria > Bacteroidota > Bacteroidia > Bacteroidales > UBA932 > Cacconaster. Next base: position 87,832 of record JAZLIS010000006.1, read on the forward strand.
ACAACTGCTCCTTGAGCCAGAATCTGTCCGCCCTCTCGGAGATTGCGCTCGAACTCGGCCACAGGGAGGATTCGGAATCTTTCGCCCGACGCCGCGACTCTCTGAATGTCAGAATCCACAATGCCTTCTTCAATCCTTCCGACACGACATACGCAAGCAGGTCGGAACTGGATATGCTTTATCCGATGCTGGTCGGCGCAGTCCCACCGGAACTTTATGACGCTGTCAAACGGAAAATGCTGCAAAGAAGCGCCGAGGTTTACAATGGACATATCGCGGAGGGTCTCGTAGGCATTCCGATTCTTGCCCAATGGTCCGTACGTGACAATCAGCCCGATTTCGTCTACGGGAAATTGAAGCAGAGGGATTGCCCGGGTTATCTTTATATGATTGATAACGGCGGCACCACGACCTGGGAATATTGGAACGGAGAAAGAAGTTTCATCCACAACTGCTTCAACGGCATCGGAAGCTGGTTCTATCAGGCGATAGGGGGTATCACTCCGGATGAACCGGGCTACCGTTCATTTTCAATCAACCCGCAGATTCCAGCCGGCGTTACCTGGGCGGATGTGACTAAGGAGACTCCGTACGGCGCAATAGAGGTCCATTGGAAAAAGACCGGTGATACTGTTGAATATAATCTGACCGTCCCGGTAGGAACTACGGCCCGTTTTACGGATGCATCCGGAAAAACCAGATTAGTTGAGGCTGGCCGGCTGTTTTGCGCGGCCTCTCACAAAGATTGAAATCACCACTGCCACTCCGAGAAGCATAGGATAATACATAAAGGGAAGTATTGTGGTGATGGATATTCCTGTGAAGGCGGCCGCTGCAAGAATATGGGCACTGTATGGAATCAATTCGAGTACTACGCACGAACTTGTGTCCATAAGGCTTGCGGCTTTTCTCGGATCGACACCGTATTTCTGAGAGAGTTCCTTCACAGTGTCGGCGACGCTGAGAATGGCGACAGTGTTGATTGATGTGCAAACCGTCAGAAGTGCGGTAAGTATTGCTATGCATCCTTCAGCCGACTTGCGGCCTTTGACGAAGCGGGAGCATATTTTGACGAGAAAATCAATGCCTCCGTTCTGTCTTATCAGAGCCGCTATTCCGGAGGCCATCAGAATCAGAATCAGAATGAAACCCATATCGTTGATTCCGTCTCCGATGGATGTCAGGAACTGGTAGTAGTCAAAAGTTCCGAGAATACAACTTTCCACTGCGCACAGGATGATACCGGCGGTGAGGGAAATAAGGACATCTACGCCGCAGATGGCCATCCCCAACAGTACCGCATAGGGTAGAATCTTCCAGAATTCCACGCTCTCGGGAAGCGGAAATTCGCCGATTGTCCGACCCAGATGCAGATATATCACAAGAACTATCAGAACGGGAATTGTCACAATCCTCAGGTTGGTGCGGAACTTGTCCTTCAATTCGCAACCCTGGGTCATCGTAGCTATGACAGTAGTGTCGGATATGAACGAGAGATTGTCTCCGAACATCGCGGAGGAGACCACGATTGCGCTTAACAATGCAATGCTGCTTCCTGTGGATTGGGCAATCTCAACGGCCAAAGGCATCACTGCCACAATCGAGCCGATTCCGGACCCGGTGGCCATGGAAAGAACGCAACCGGCAAGGAACAGTCCTATGTAAATGAATCTTCCGGGAAGAATCTTGAGTATCAGGTTAACCGTTGCCTGAACGCAACCCATCGCCTGAGCGCAGGAAGCGAATGCTCCAGCCGCCAGAAAGATCCATATCATAAACATCACTTTCGCATCGCCTGCTCCTCTTCCGTATGTTTTTACCCTGTCCGACATGGACATTCTCTTGGTGATGGCAATGGTATATACAGAAGTGACGAAAAAGGCTGTTGTCAATGGCACTTTCGAAAAGTCACCGCACAGAAGTGACGAGCCGAGATAGAATATCAGAAACACTATCATCGGGCTTAGTCCCCAAAGACCTCTTTTATTATCCATAAAAAAATGTTTTATTTGAGGTGCAAAGTTATGAATATATTCTGAATCAAACAATAAGTGTGCGGTTGTTCCGGCTACAGGAGGAAGAAAAGGGCCACGCCGATGACGGTGACAATGGTCCCGGTAAGTTCTCTTGCAGATATTCTCTGTTTGTAGATGACAGAGTAGGGGAGAATAATCAGTACAGGGGTGAGGGCCATCAGTGTGGAAGCTATCCCCGCGGAGGTATATTGAACCGCCATAAGGGATAGGGAGACACCGATTACAGGCCCCGCCAGTGTGGTAAGTACGGTGCAAACCATTCCTGTCCTGTCGTGCAGGGCTGTGCGCAGTGCTCCCGTCTCTTTTCTCACTATGATAATCAGTGCAAATCCGACTATGCCTGTGACAACTCTGATGAACGTCCCCGCAAAGGGAAGCATCCTCACTACTCCGGCGGCGGTGTCCGCCGGCAGTGCGGCGGTGTAGAACTCCATTCCCATCTTGCTCAGCACAAGTCCTATTCCCTGTCCCAGTCCCGCTCCCATTCCGAAAAGTACTCCCTTCAGCGGGAGTTTGAGGATAGGGAGACGTGAACCGGAGGGATGTGCCAGAATAGTCATACCTATACCGGCCATCGTTACGGCCATCGCTGCCAGCGATTGAGGTGCCATCGTTTCACCAAGCATAATCCAGCTCGCGATGCCGGCGAACGGAGGGGCCAGCGTCATCAGCAGCTGACCGTAGCGTGAACCGAAAATCACATAAGCGTTGAACAGACACCAGTCCCCGAACACGAACCCGACCAGACCGGAAAGTGAGAACCATAGCCAGGTCTTAGCATCGGTATGGAGGGGATAGGGGGAGCCGGTTGTGAACAGCAGAATTGAGGCGAGAAAAATGGCTGCAAGCACAAGTCTTGTCAGATTGAGATTGAGAGAACCCAGCCTGTGGCTCGCTATGTCCGCGAAGATTGCTCCGGCCGTCCAACTTACGGCTACGGATAGAGAGATAAGTTCGCCGAAATACTGCATCATTTGTTGTGACAGAACATAAAACCTATGTAGAGCCGGGGCCCGGTCAGGAAGTCGGGCTGAGGATTGGATACGTTCAGGAGCCAGTCGGCCTTGAACGTGAGATGGATTCTTTCAGTCAGTGCATATTCGGTACCGAGAAATGGTGCCACTGACATAAACCCATATCTGCGGTATGAGACAGAATTCGTCTCTATCCTCAGATCAAGCGGAATCTCTTCGAGCAGGGCCACATTCTTGACACCTCCGCCTCCGACGGTGGCGCCTGCGAACCAGGACCATCTGTTACGGCTCCAGATGAAATCTGCGAGAATGCCTCCCCATCCTGTCGTGGAATAGCTTCTGTGCTCTCCGTAATTGAGGGTCGATACATAGCCTTCGCCTCCTAACCTGAAATGTTCCCCGAGAATAACCTTCGCCGCTCCGCCTATTCCGAAGGGGGCTCCGCTTATCTTTCCGGGTGTCGTCGAACCTCCCTCCGGCGTGACATATCCGAATGATTTTGACTGAACGTAGCCGGAGTGAATCATCATACCTCCGCAATAACCTCTGAACCCGGATGCAAGACATCCGGTCGATAACAGCATAAGGGAGAGTATCAGGAAGATTCTTATCATTCGTTCTGAAATCAGGGCTCAAAGATACAATAATTCCGAAAGGGGAATGGATACTATTGCCGAAATTTTAGTAAATTTGTAATATTTCAAATTATAAACATTATGGCTAACAAGTATGCCGGTACCCAGACCGAGAAAAATCTGGAAGCTGCATTCGCAGGTGAGTCACAGGCTCGCAACAAGTACACATATTTCGCTTCAAAGGCAAAGAAAGAGGGATTCGAGCAGATTTCCGCCCTTTTCCTGAAGACCGCTGACAATGAGAAGGAACACGCCAAACTATGGTTCAAGGAGTTGAACGGTATCGGCGACACAGTCGAAAACCTCGCGGCCGCTGCTGCCGGTGAAAATTTCGAGTGGACTGATATGTACGAAGGTTTTGCCAAGACGGCCGAACAGGAGGGATTCAAGGAGCTTGCCGCCAAGTTCCGCCTTGTTGCTGCTATCGAGAAGAAGCACGAAGAGCGTTACCGCGCACTGCTGAAGAACATCGAGGCGGCGGAAGTGTTCAGTAAATCCTCCGTCAAGGTTTGGGAATGCCGCAATTGCGGACATATCGTAGTGGGTGAGGCCGCTCCCGAAGTGTGCCCGACCTGCGACCATCCCCGGAGTTACTTCGAAATTCACGCGGAAAACTATTAGAAGCTGTTTTGAGACAGTGATTGAAGGCCGGTTTTTCCGGCCTTTTGGACATAATGAAAATATGGAAAACAAAAGACTTGAATCACTTGATGCGCTCAGGGGCTTCGATATGCTCTTCATTACCGGTCTGGGTGGGCTGATATCAGCATTGTGCGCCATCTTCGGTGCATCCGACAGTTGGCTTGACATTCAGATGCATCACGCGGAATGGGACGGGCTGAGGCAGCACGACACGATATTCCCGCTCTTCCTTTTCATCGCCGGAGTCACTTTTCCTTTCTCATTCGAGAAGAACAGGGAACATGCCTACCGCAAGATATTCAAAAGAGCGGCAATCCTGATTCTGCTCGGTATGGTATATAACGGACTGTTCGATCTGGACTTTGCCAATCTGCGCTATTACAGTGTGCTGGGTCGTATCGGCCTTGCCTGGATGGGAGCGGCTCTTCTATATGTCTGGTTCGGCAGAAAGACAAGGGCGGTAATCTGCGCGGCACTGCTTGCCGGATACTGCCTTCTGTGTCTGATTCCTGCACCTGATGCAGCCGGCGCAAGTTCCCTCTCGAAGGACGGATGCCTGGTCGGATGGATTGACCGTTGCCTTTTCCCGGGTCACCTCTGCTACGGGAATTTCGACCCGGAAGGGTTGCTCAGCGCCATACCCGCCGTCGTGACGGCGATGCTGGGCATCTTCTCCGGAGAACTTCTCCGCCGGAAAGACATTTCAGGCAATATGAAGACACTGACTCTCATTGTCGCGACAGCCGTTCTTCTTGTCGCCGGGCTTGTATTGTCAATATGGTTCCCTATCAACAAGAAGTTGTGGTCATCCAGTTTCGTGCTGGTTATGGGAGCATACTCCACCGCAATGCTCGCCCTGTTTTACTGGATTATTGACGTGAAGGGGTGGAGAAAGTGGGCGTTCCCACTCAAGGTGGTCGGAGTCAATTCCATAGCGATATATATGCTCCCCTGCATAATCAATCTGGGCTATACGGCAAAGTTTTTCTTCGGAGGCGTAATCAACTTCTGCTCCGAGGGTTGGGCTCAGGCATTGTCAAACGCCGCCTATCTGCTGGTCGCCTGGCTGATAATCTATTTCCTCTACAGGCAGAAAATTTTCCTTAAAGTATAAAGATTATGACACATCATATCATTCTGTGGAAACTCAAGGATGAGTTGACTCAGACGCAGAAAGCGGAAATCAAACAGAACATAAAGGCGGGGTTGGAGGACCTGGCCGGAAAAATCCCGGGACTCGTCAGCATAAAGGTGAACGTCGAAGGGCTTCCTTCGAGCAATGTGGATCTTATGCTGGATTCGGCTTTCGAATCTCCTGAAGCGCTCAAAGGCTATTCAGTACATCCGGAGCACGTAGCCGTGGCCGACGGAAGGGTCCGCCCATATACCGCCGGAAGGTATTGCCTGGATTTCGAGGACTAAAATATCTCCATCAAATATGATTTCAGACAAGCCCAAAGTAAAAGAAAAGATAGCGTATGCTCTCGGAGACGCCGCAGCCGGCGGCATCACCTGGAAGGTAATGAGCATCGCTTTCCCTTTGTTTTTCACCAATATCTTCGGTCTGACCGTGGTCGATACGGCCACGCTTATGCTTGTGGCCCGTCTCTTTGACGTTGTCACCGACCCCATTATGGGAGCGCTGGCAGACCGCACCAGAAGCCGCTGGGGCACATACCGTCCCTGGCTCATTTTCGGAGCCATTCCTTTGGGCCTCGTCTTTGCTCTGTTGCTTTTCACGCCCGACTTCTCCCTTGCCGGCAAGCGGGTGTGGGCATACAGCCTCTATCTTCTTATGATGGCGGTATATACGGCCGTGAATGTGCCATACGGTTCTCTGCTGGGGGTTATGACACCCGACGACAATGAAAAAAACAAGTTCTCCTCCTACCGTATGGTCGGTGCATACGCGATGGGCTTCATCACTCTCCTCTCCTTCCCCTATATCCAGAAAATGGTGGGTGGAAGCCAGGCATATCAGTATGCGGTAATCGGCGCTCTCCTCGGAGGCGTGGCCGCTGCAATGACCCTTGTCTGCGGGTTGATGACAAAGGAGCGTCTGAAACCGGTAAGAGCTGAGAAGTTCTCCTTCAAGCCTTTCGCTGACCTTGTCAGGAACAAACCCTGGGCATATCTCACCCTGACCGGAATCTGCAGCAACTTCTTCAACGGATTCCGCTATGCGGTGGCAGGCTATATGTTCACCTACTGTCTGGGCGGCGACGTGACCATCAACAGCCTGATAATCAACTATACCGTATTTATGACTTTCGGTGAGGTGACCTGTATGATATTCGGAGGGCTGAGCCCCGCATTCACCAAACTGGCAGGTTCGAAGAAGAAAGCCTTCATCTGGGCTTCCATAATCTGCTTCGTGACTTCCGTGGCATTCTTCTTCATTCCGATGGATCCCTCTTATATGTGGCTTATGGTTCTTACGGTCATCCTGACTTCCGTGGGCATCGGCCTCTATTCACCCCTTCTGTGGTCAATGTATGCCGACGTGGCCGATTATGCCACCGAGAAGAACGGGACCTCCTCCACCGGCCTGATATTCTCGTCCGGCACGATGGCCCAGAAATTCGGTTCTGCAATCTCCGGTGCCCTGCTGACCCTTCTGCTCGGTGCAGTGGGTTTCTCTTCCGGCAGCGATGCCTCAGGTCAGGCGGTGATTACCATTGCCGACGGTTGCCTGCCGGCGGTCCAGAAGATGATATGGGCCATATTCTCTATCATCCCCGCAGTTATAGCGTTGATTATGATGGGCCTTTTAAAACTCTATCCCATAAAGAAATGAGTCATTTTCAACCATCCCTGATCTGTCAGCTTCTCAGTCCAGAACCTTGATTTTGATATTCCTGTAACTTACCTGGTCGCCGTGGTCCTGAAGCAGGATATGGCCTGAAACCTGATTTCCGAAATTCACCCAGTCCTTGTATTTGCTGTATGCCACAAGCGCGTTCCACTCCTGGGTATTGCGTTCATATTCAAGGAGTTTTACACCATTGAGCCAGTGCTCCACGTGATTTCCGCGGACAATGACGGTCGCCTTGTTGAAGACACCTTTCCTGTAAGGCTTGTCTGCGGGTGCGGGAATCAGGTCATACAGAGAACCGAGCTTGCGGTTACCTTTGACTCCGAGTTTTGCGTCAGGGTGACGCTCGTCGTCCAGTATCTGGAATTCACAACCGATTGAGGAAGCGTCTGCACCGCTGTCATTTATGTCGGGATTGACGAAATATTTGATGCCGCTGTTGGCTCCTTCCGTGAGAAGGAATTCGGCAGTCAGGATGAAGTTGGAGTATTTCCTGACAGTAATTATGTCTCCTCCGCCACCTGCTTCGGCACCGTCGGCCTTCTGAACTGTAAGCACGCCGTCCTTGATTGTCCATCCTTTAGCGGGGAATGATTCGCCCCTTGCGCTTCTCCAGCCTTCAGTGGTCCTGCCGTCCCAGAGAAGTTCCCATCCTTCCGCAATTTCAGCTTTGGAAAGTGTGTTGACGGGCAATTCGCCGTTCTCTCCGGCATTGTCGAAGAGTTCCTGAAGATATTGTCTTGTCCTGACAAGATAATCCAGATTGTCACCGCTCAGTTCGCACTCGATTGTCACGCCTCCGGAGAAACCGTTCTTCTTGAGTTCGGCCATAACTGCGGGGAAATCGACGTCACCTGTCGGAATGGGGACCTCCGAGCCGAGGTGATAGGGGTCTTCGGCAGTGGGATATTTGCCGTCCTTGGCGTGGAATTCCTTGACAAGGGGCCCGAAAAGCCTGACTGCATCCAATGAATTGGCCTTTCCGTACATAAGAAGGTTGGCAAGGTCGCAGTTGATGAAGAGATTGCCCGTTCCGATATCCTTGATGGCACGTACCAGTGTGATGGGAGTCTCCTGTCCGGTCTCGAAATAGATCATTATTCCGCGTTCCTTCGCATAATTGCCGAGCTCTTTCATAACCTTCACGAAATCCTTGTATTGCTGCGATGCGCAGTCTTCCGGTATGAACCCGAAATGGGAGTGCATCGCGGGGCATCCGCACTGGACGCAGAATTCAATCATCTCGTGATATACCTGCACCTTCTCATCCCTCTCTTTGGCGGGCACAAGCCCGATTGTGGAAGGACCTTCTGTGAAATTCCATCTAGAGTCCGACCCGGGAACACCGACGACGGTGGTGACGGGAATGTTGTACTTTGCAGAGGCCGCCTTTATCTGCCCTGCAAGTTCCGGAGTGCACTTCGAACGGTTGTAATTGATTTCGCAGGAGGTGAATCCGTTGTCGTGGAGTTGCTTGAAACTCTTGTCGATGTCGGTCAGGTCATAGACAATCGTGCCGATGGTTATCTCCTGCCGGGCTTGAAGGGTGCCCGACAACATAAAAATCGCACATAGTGCCGCTAGTGTAGTACGTTTCATTTTCATATTTGGTTTGCTTTAATCATTTCCGTGTATCTACAAATATAACCATAATCATTTGAAATAAACAATAAATTGGTACAGACTACCGGACTTCAGCAATGCACGCACCTCTCTTTGGGACAGGACGACAGGCAGAGACTTGCTTTTCGGGATGGGGGGATTTGCGGATAACGGGCATTTGAGGCCGAACACCTTGAAGTACTTGCGCACGCTGAATACCGCATGCTTCATATGCGAACCGGAGACGGTCCTCTTCAGCAGTGCGTTGTAGTAGTCCGTGTATTCGGACTCGGAGATTTCCTCCGGCAGACGGCCAAAATGATTGCACAGAAGCGACAGGTGGTGGCTGTAATTGAAGATTGTGTGTGAACTTGCCGACTCATTTTCGAGTCTTTTCGAAAAAAATTCGTACCTTGCGGCGAAGAACGGAACATCCTGGATGGCCCGCTCAATAGAGCTTAATTGCTTCATACACTGGTTGATTAATAGATAATTTGTTGATTAAATTAATCAAAACCAGTGTATTTCTTATATCATTACATTGGAAGACTCGGCAGCAATCGCTGCGGCTCCCCGGCAGGGGTTAGTACAACATTGACTATTCCGGGAAAGGAGCTACATCCAAATGGTTTCTTAAGAAAGATATTGGATAAAAGCGTCGAATATCAATATTTACTCAATGGTGTTTGAGCGTAAGCGACTGAAAATCAAGATTGAATAATTTAGATAGAAAAATAATTGTTCAATATGGTCGAATAAAAATAGCCCATCAAGAATTTTGTTTCCCGATGCCTGATACCCAAGGTGATACTCAAGCTGATACCCAAGCTGATACTCAAGGAACAGCTGATTTTGATAAATGGTTGCTTGACCAGATTAAATCAGACCCGTCAATCACCTCGGAAAAATTGGCCGGTCTGTCAGGGAAAAGCGTAATCACAATCAAACGGCACTTGAAGAAGATGAAAAACGTCCGTTATGTCGGCAGCGGATATAGCGGCCATTGGGAGGTGGATGAGAAGTGATGGCGGAAATGGCGGGAAACGCCTGTTGGAAAGTAATCTGATAGCCTGTTCCAATAAAGTTATCTGAGCTGAATATGAAATTCCCCAGCCCTCCGTTAGGAAAGCAGGGGAAAGTTTTACAGTTACGCCGGACTATTGCCGGGGAATTTTAGAAGCCGATGCCGCCTCCAGGGTTGTCGCCTCCGGATTCGCCGCCGCCTTCGTTGCCGCCCTCAGGCTGTCCTCCCGGGTTGTTGTCCTGAGGAGCGGGCTGCTCGTTGGATGATGCGAACTTGGCTACTGCAAGCATATCGCCCGATTTTTCGCCAGTGGTCACATCGACAAAAAAGTACTTGAAAAATACTTTCGGATTACCGGTTGACACTGCGCCTGTTGTTAAACCCATCGGAAAAGTTTATTTTTGTCGACTGTTGGATCATTTCCATTGTGCGGTCAGAAAAATCAGGCAATCAACACTATCCTAATATGAAAAAACTTTTACTCTTCGGGGCGGCGATGAAGATAGCTCCTGTCGAGAGCCGCTGGAACGGCTTCGGAGGGTAAAGGTGAAGGATAACGACTGACTTGCGATGCTATGTTTGACAACGGGTTGTTGAGATATTCCGTCTCCGGTGAAGTTGACGCATTCACCACAATGCACCGCCGACTACATTCCGGCCCTCCGATGCCCGGCAGTATGAAGGGCGGAATTTTGTGTAATTTTGCACAGCAGAAGGAAATGACTATGCCGTCAGAAAAGATACAGAGAATTCTTGTCTGGTTTGTTTATGAAGTTTCTATCCATCTGGGGAGGAGAAATAGAGTGGCTTGAAATATGATTGCCTCCATCCCGTTCGTTCAGAAGACCTTTGACCGTTTCAATACCCTCTGTTTCGAGGGGGTGTTGCCCACTGTGCCTGTTGTCCTGACAAGGGCGGGGACATTCCTGGGGAAGATGGAATACAAGTCAAAGAGGAACCTCTTCGGAATCATCTCATCCCATTATGACTTCCGTCTGAAGATAAGCACGGGCTTTGACCTCTCACAGGAGGAGCTGGAGGATGTTGTCATCCACGAGATGATACACTATTACATAGCCTACCGCAATCTTCGAGATTCATCCGTTCACGGAGAGATCTTCCGCCGGATGATGGAGACTATCAATAAGAAATACGGCAGGCACATTTCTGTACGCCATCACGGCAATCCGATGCAGAACCTTGTAAAGGACGGAAACACTCAGTATAAGAAACATTACCTCTGCGTTTCCACATTCCCGGACGGCAAAAAGGGAATCACTGTCTGCGCATCTACGAAGATATTCGAACTGTACAGGCTTCTTCCCAAGTACTACGGCATAACCAAAATGGATTGGTACGGAAGTCTCGATCCCTTCTTCAACCGCTTTCCCCGGGCCAATACACCCAAGATTTACAAGATAACCGAGGAGGAACTGTCCGAACACTTACAGGAATCCGTACCGCTGAAGTGTGATGGGCACACTATTGGACCGCTGGATTAAGGTGAACCGCAGTTTCAAGCCGGAACCCCTCTTTCTTTAAAATTTCTTCGAAGATTGACCGCAGTCTCTTCTCATCCCTTATTATTTCCCGCAGGCATTCCAGCCTTTCGGCATTGGTGGACTCGGGAATCCACAGTTTGAGATATCCGCCCTCCGCATACTTGTCGTGAAGATGCTCGAGCGTTCTTTTCCAATGCCCTTCTTTGTCAAGAACGGGATAGTGGGCGAGTGAGAATTGTACGGTTCTACGGATAACTGTTTCGGGGTCTATCTGGCGGTCTGCCTCGGCAATGAGTTTACCGTATATGCTTCTGGGCTCATGGTCCGAGGATGCCCTGTGGTCTTCCGCCGCACGGGCGATTGTCTCAATCTGCTGCTCGGAAAACCATCTGCGCAGTTCCGGAGTTTCCCTGATGATTCTTCCTGAAATCAGATGGTGGGTTTCTCTGTCTTCGCGGACCCCAAGGTCGTGAAATGCGGCAGCCACGGCAATCATATCCTGATTCACGTCGTAATGGCGGCTCATCGCGAGTGCGGACTCCATAACGGACTTTACGTGGCTTTCCGTATGGGCGGAGTCGAACTTGCGATATTGGGGAATGATTTCCGAGTTCAGGTATGAGATTATTTCCGATTCTACTTGTTTCATGATTTTCGGAATATTTTTTTTCGCATAGATGCGAAACTTGATTGCAAAGTTAATAATTTGTTGGTTATCTTTGTTCATGCCGTTTTTTTGTATGATATACCGGCGAAATTCGAGTATTTTAACAGATTATAAATAAAACAATTACAAAGATGAATAAAATTATCTTCTCAGTACTTGCAATCTTGATTTTCGCGTTCTCCGCTTCTGCGGAATTCTCACCGAAGTATCCCTGCAGCGATTCAATGGTGCTGCAGCAAAATACCGATGCCCTAGTCTGGGGACACGGTGATGCCGGCAAAAATGTCATTGTGAAGACTTCGTGGGATGGTGAAACATATACCGCCAAGGTGGCTTCTGACGGAGTATGGCGCGTATATGTCAAAACTCCTGCAGCTTCCTACAACCATTATGAAATCACAGCCGAATGTGGAAAGGAGAGATTTACCATACACGACGTTCTGGTCGGCGAGGTATGGATTGCATCAGGTCAGTCCAATATGGAAATGCCAATCAGGGGCTTCTACAACTGCCCCGTGGAGAATTCAAATTATTATCTGGCAAATCCTGCCGGTGCTGACAGGGTTCGTATGTTCACCGTTTGCATAGACCAGCCGGACGAACCCGCCGCTGACGTTGCAAAGACTAGAGGATGGGAGAAGGCTACCGTGGGCGGCATTGCTGAGATGAGTGCCACGGCCTATTTCTTCGCCGAGCAGCTGACCCGCAGTCTGGATGTTCCTGTCGGTATTGTGGCCTTTCCACGTGGAGGTGCCCGCGTTGAGAGCTGGCTGCCCAGAGCCACTGTGGAGGAGTTCGGAGAGGACTGCAGTCCCGAGGCCTTGGCTGCACGCCATGAAATGACACGCCCGTTCCAGATGTACAACGGAATGCAGCAACCTGTCAAAGGATATACCGCACGTGGTTTCATCTGGTATCAGGGCTGCAGCAACGTGGGTGAAGACAGGGCTTTCGTCGCCAGAATGACGGAACTCGTACGCCAGTGGCGTGAGGACTGGGGTGACAAGGACAACAGTATGCCTTTCTATCAGGTCGAGATCGCTCCCTACAACTATGGCGGAGGCTCGCAGGCCAAATCTCCCGCACTGCGTGCCGCTCAGCACGAGGCCGCCAGAACCATACCCAACAGCGGTATCATCTGCACCAATGACCTGGTCTATCCATACGAATGGTACAACATTCATCCTTGTATGAAACAGCCTGTAGGCCGGCGTCTCGCATATCTCGCTCTCAACCGTGACTACGGATTCGGGACCATAGCCTGCTATTCTCCCGAGGCCGTTTCCATCGCACGCAATGCCGAGGATGCCTCAATGCTGCTGGTTCGGTTCTCCAACTGCCCCAACGGCATTGATCGCGAGCAGGGGGTCGAGGGTCTCGAAGTGGCAGGTGCCGACGGTGTGTTCCATCCAGTCACATCAGTAAATATGGACTGGAGTGAAAGTACATTGCGAATCAAATGCGAAACCGTGGTCCATCCCGTCACTGTCCGCTACGGCTGGGGTGATTTCCGTCCCGGAAACCTCCATAACGCCGAAGGACTCCCATTCGTTCCTTTCTATCTCAGCGTGGAATAGAAAAAACAGCTCCTCAGAGTGCCTTGCCGGATTTTCTCTCTTTGTGGTATTCCACCAGGCCGTTGATGGGGTTTTGCAGGATTTTGCCCATACGCATACCATTGGCCGATAGTGCCTCCTCAAGGATATCACGGTAGAAGAATGCGATTGAACCGACAAAATTCACGGGGTATTTCCTGAAGTCATAGTGGATGACGTTGCGGTTGAGGAACTCGTCGAAACTGCTGCGAAGAAGGCCGGCAATATGAGGTTGATCCCTGAATTCGTTGATGAAAGGGGAGAATGAGGCCAGAAAACGACTCGGCATAGGCTCCTTATACACTTTCCGAACGATTGAAAGGTAGTCCAGTCCGTATCTTCCGACAAATTCCCTTTCAATCTCAGAGGGAAGAAGCCCTTTGATGAAGTCAGATATCAGCCGTTTGCCCAGATATGCTCCGCTCGCCTCGTCTCCCAGAATGAATCCCCCCGTCTTGACGTTGGAGACAATCTGCTCACCGTCATAGAAGCAGCTGTTCGAGCCTGTGCCGAGGATACAGGCGATGCCGGCTTCGTGGCCGCACAGGGCACGCGCCGCCGCCAAAACATCGGAAACGGCGTGGCAGGTCGAACCGGGGAAAATCTTATGAAAGCATCTTTCAAGCTTTGACGACGGCTCACCTCCGACCACACCCGCTCCGTAAAACCAGATATCTGCAATATTGTTTCCAATCACGGGAACAAGGCTGTCCGAAAGGATGTTTTCGATGTCGGCATCCTCCATAAAGACCGGATTTATGCCGGAAGTCCCGATTCCAACGACAGAGCCATCCTCTTTCAACGCTCTCCATGAGACCTTTGTGGAGCCGCTGTCTGCTATTAGTTTCATCACTTACTTTTCGTTATAATCCACCCACACTTTCATTGGGCAGGCCTCGCGGTTGTCCCAGGCGAAATATGGTATGAAATTCAATTGCCCGGCCTCCGTTGCAGCGGATATTGCAGGGATGCCGCCGAACAGGGCGGGGAAGTTATTGATGGCGAAAGAAGCCGATGCCCCAAGAGTGGCGGCACCGTATGTGTCGGGATTGTCGATTCCCTCCAAACAATAAACCAGAGGCCCTCGCATAATTGCCCGCTTTCCTTCATCCGCCTTGACCTGCGGCGCCGCGCTGACCATTCTGACAGGCATATCGAAATTCAGGTCGATGCGGTCTCTATCCTTCCATCTGCGGGAGAGGACAAGATAACCCTTGTCCAACTTGTTTGCAGGGTGCGTTATGCTCTCTCCATTGAGAGTTGCCTCCCAGTTTTCGCACCAGGCGGGGATTCGGATTTTCACGGTGCGTTTCCCCGATTTCGGGTTGGATATGGTGATGCCCACTTTTCCGTCATAGGGGTAAGCCGTTGTCTGTTCCAGCGTAAGCCCCCCGGCAGTGACTTTGCTGCCCACGAAGAGGTTAACATAGACCGTCCTGTCGGCACTGCCGTAGATGTAGTTGCCCACGGAAGGAATGAACCTGCAGAGGTTGGAAGGACAGCAGGCAGTCCCGTACCACTCCTGTCTGTGGTGATTGCCGTCCGATTCGAGAGGATTGACATAGAAGAATTTGTCACCTTTCTCGGAGATTCCGGAGAGGACACCGTTGTAAAGAGACCTTTCCAGAATGTCAATATATCCGGCATCTCCTGTCATCCCGTTCATCCTCCAGTTCCAGAGCACCATACCGATGGATGCGCAGGTTTCGCAGTAGGCTTCTGCGTTCGGGAGATCGTAGTCAGCGGAAAAGCCCTCGACGTGGCCGCTGTGTCCGATGCCTCCCGTGATGTACATCTTGCACTTAACAATGTTGTCCCACAGGCGGAACAGGGCTTCCATATATCCCTTGTCACCGGTGTATGACGCCACGTCCGCCATTCCGCAGAAAAGATACATCGCCCGTACTGCGTGGCCGGCTATTTTCTCCAGTTCCCGCACCGGTACAACGTCCTGATAGTGAGTAACGTCCATTCCGTTGCCGAACATTCCGTGGCCGTGTCCACGTTCGTCTATGAGCCATTGCGCGAAATCGAGGTATTTACGCTCTCCTGTTGTCCTGAAGAGCTTCACAAGTGCGAGTTCAATCTCCTCGTGACCCGGCACCCAATCTTTCTTTCCGGGGCCGAACATCTCCATCATATGCGCCACCATCCTTTCTGAGACATCCAGCAGTTTCCGCTTGCCGGTGACGTCGTAATATGCGATGGCCGCCTCAATCATATGGCCCGCGCAGTACATTTCGTGTTTGTCCATATCGGTCCATCTGCTCTTCAGGCCGGTCAGAGTGTAAAAGGTGTTGATATAACCGTCGCTCTGCTGCGCTGCCGCCATCTTGTCTATCCATTCGTCGCATTTCGCTTCAAGCTTCGGGTCCGGATTGTTCTTCAGTGAGTATGCCATCCCTTCAAGGGCCTTATAGACGTCGGAGTCATCGAAGAAGATTCCCGAATGCCCTCCCTGACCGGTGGCTGCGTTCTCGAAATTGCGGATGCGTCCGGTTCTGTTCTCTATCTGGTCGATGCATACACCTGTTGTCACGTCCTTGACTTTGTCCAGCATCGGGGTCCAGAATGCGTCATTGATGGCAACTTCGGAAAATATGACCGGCTGGACGGCCTTTTTCCCTGAGGGGGAACCGCAGGCGCACAGCATAAAAGCGGCCGAGACGGCAAGCAGCAGATTCATTTGTTTCATAGTTCAAACTTTTCTGTAAATTTACACAAAATGATGTGATATCCATACGGGCAGTTTTTAGGAATTCCTGTAGGTTGCCGGCGTCATCCCGACCTCCTTGTAGAAGAATTTGTAGAAGGAGGGGACGCTCGCGAAATGCATTCTGAAGGCTATCTCCTTGATGCTCAGGTTGGAGTATTTCAAAAGGTTTTTCGTGTCCAGTATGATGAACCCGTCCAGCCAATCAGCTGCGCTCCTGCCGCTGATTTCTTTTATCAGTTTTGATAGATACTTGGGGGTAAGGCACAGTTTGTCAGCATAGAACTTCACGTTCCGCTGTGAGGCGTGGTGCTCTGCCACCAGTTTGAGAAAGTTTTCGTATATGGTGTTGCTCCTGACTGAGCGGGGCTTCACCTGCCTTTCAGCAGCATCGAGCCGGTTCTTCCAGATTGAACCCATCAGGGAGAAGATGGACGCACTCAGGTATTTGACCGCCTTGTCATTGTTCGAGATGTAGGTGCGGAGCAGGGCATCGGCCAGATAATAGTATTTCTCCAGCAGGGTTCTCTCTCCGTCCGCCAAACGTATGCAGGGATCTTTCAAAGCGAGAAGGCTGTCCTCATACAATCTGCCGAAATCCACACGTACGTCAGTTATGAATGATTCCGTTGAAGCCACAAGGATAAAATTCAGTTTCTGTATCTCCTTTGAATCGTATGAAGTGACCCTGACGATGTTCCCAGGGGTATAGATTATCAGCGAACCTTCCTCCACCTTGTATGAGCGGAGATTTATGTCTATGGAGAAACTCCCTTCAATGCAGAAGAAGGCGAGGAACCCGTTGAACCTGACAGGATGCTTCATGAAATCCATGGATTGGTCATAGGAGAGGGTCGCTATGAAGAATTCGTCTCCCAAAGAGCGGTAGCTGCCACCGGGAAACCGGCTGAGAAGTGTAGGAATGTCAAGAATATGTCTTTCTGTCATATCTGCCGATGTTTTCAATTTTTTTCAAATATAATGAATTTATTATCCAAAGTCGCTTTTATGCGATAAATTGATAATTAAATAGCTCAAAATAGTATTCATACTTCTTCATTTGGCAAATAATTTGTCCGAATTCAGGCCGCATATAACGATTGAGTAATGAAAATGAAAATGATGATTGCGGCACTGTTTGCCATAACGGCATCCATCTGCTGCATTGCGCAGGACAGGCTCACTTTGGGCGAGTGCAGAGCTCTTGCCGTAAAGAACAACAAATCACTGGAACAGACCAGACTCGGTATGGATATGGCTCATTATGACCATTCGGCTGCCAAAGCAAATTTCTTCCCGAATATATCCGCTACCGGGGCATATATGTATAACTCTCTTGATTTGAATCTGATAAGCGATGAGCAATCGGAGATCCTCCGGAATGTGGGGACGGCCGTCCAAGGTGCCTTGACCAACAAGCTTGATATGCTCCGGCAGATGATTCAGACCAATCCTGCGCTTGCGACGGAATATATGCAGAGTCCGATGTGGCAGACACTTCTGGGAACACTCTCTCAGATCGATATATCTCAGGCTTTGAACTCGATAGGAAACACGGTCGATGGATTGCTCCATCCGGATATGCATAATGTTACGCTGGCGTGCGTCACTCTCAGCCAACCTGTATTCGTGGGAGGAAAAATCATTGCGGCAAACCGTATTGCGGCCCTTGCGGAGGAGTTGGCAAAAGATAAGTACGACACCCAGTATCAGCAGACTATAGTCGATGTTGACCGGGCCTACTGGCAGATCGTCTCCATCGCCGCAAAGAAGGAACTGGCAACCGCATATGCCGATTTCCTCAAGACAATGGAGCATGATGCCGACATTCTCGTGAAGGAGGGTGTCTATACGGCGACCGATCAGCTTGCTGTAAAGGTCAAGGCAAACGAAGCGGCAATGGCTCTTACTCAGGCCTCAAACGGACTTCATCTTTCACGGATGCTTCTAAGCAGGCTGCTGGGCCTTCCTCTTGATACGGATGTCAGACTGGCCGATGAGGGTACGGGGCGGATTCCAGTTCCTTTCGAACATGCAGTCAAAGGTATGGACGAAATCATCTCTTCTAGACCTGAACTGAGGAGTCTTGACAAGGCGGCCAGAATTTATGACCAGAAGATAAAGCTGGCCAGGGCGGATATGATGCCCCGGATTGCTCTTTCGGCGAATTATCTGATTTCGAATCCGAACCTCAGGAACGGTTTTGCAAAGGATTTCGTGGGCACGTGGAATGCCGGGGTGATTGTAAGGGTGCCGATTTTCCACGGGTTCGAAGCCCTGAACAAAACCAGAAAGGCAAAAGCCGAGGCCAGAATGTATCACTCGAAATATGAGGAGTCGGTCAATCTTGTCAATCTTGAGGTTTCACGGCTCCGTTCCAGAAAACAGGAATCAATGGAGAGGCTTCTGGCGGCTGAGAGCAATCTCCAATGTGCAGAAGAGAATCTCAGGGCGGCGATGGTAGGCTTCGCTGAAGGGGTGGTCGAGTCCGGTGTTACTTTGGCTGCACAGTCCGCCTGGCTGAAAGCTCATTCGGAATGTATAGATGCAGGAATCGAACTGCAGATGATAGAGACCGAACTTGACCGGGCGGAGGGAAACATAAAATACGAATAAAAAGGAAAAAGATATGAAAACCAACAGACACATTATTTCCGGGATTGCATCTCTTGTAATTGTTCTTGCCGTTATTGCCGCTGCGGGATACTTCCTCTCGAAGCCGGAACGGATGACCATTCAGGGGGAGGCTGAGGCCACCGAGTACCGGGTATCCGGAAAGGTTCCCGGAAGAATTGAGGAGCTCTACGTGAAAGAGGGAGGTTCCGTCTCCAAGGGGGATACGCTTGTTATGATAGATTCTCCCGAAATACGGGCCAAACTGGCGCAGGTTAATGCTGCGAAGGATGCGGCACAGGCTCAGAGCCGCAAGGCCGTCAACGGGGCGCGCAGCGAACAGATTGCCGGCGCATATCAGATATGGCAGTCGGCTGTTGTCCAGAAGGAGATTATGCAGAAATCCTTTGACAGGATGAAAAGGCTTTATGAGCAGAAAGTTGTCTCCGCGCAGAAATTCGACGAGGCACAGGCTAAGTGCGATGCTGCCGCAGCTCAGGAACAGGCTGCAAGAAGTCAGTACGATATGACCGTGAACGGTGCTCGGGAGGAGGACAAGGCGGCCGCACTGGCTCTTGTGCATCAGGCGGAGGGTGCTCTTCTTGAGGTTCAGGGTTATCTGGACGAACTCTATCTGACAGCCCCCGCCGACGGCATAATCTCCGCGGTCTATCCCAAACCCGGAGAACTGGTAGGGCAGGGAGCACCTGTGATGACAGTCACAGACCTGTCAGATATGTGGTTTACATTCAATGTACGCGAAGACTATCTGAACGGTATGAAAATAGGGGATCTCATAACTCTGGAGATTCCCGCTCTCGGTACCCGGACTTATCCTGCCACTGTAAATTTCATCGCTGTAAGGGATTCCTATGCGACCTGGAAAGCGACAAAGGAGATAGGTCAGTATGATGCCAGGACCTTTGAGGTACGTGCCGTACCCGTATGCAGCATAGAGGGCCTGCTTCCCGGAATGACAGCAATCGTCAAATGACCCACATGACTTGGAAAAATATATGGAAGGTGATTGCCAGAGAGCTCTCCATCTGGCGCGGAAGGCCGATATATTATGCTGCTCCATTGGCTGTTATGGCATTCTGCTCTCTCTTCTATCTGACCTTTCTTACCGACGGCCTGCCTTCTGATCTCCCGATAGGAGTGGTAGATGAGGACAACTCCTCTCTTTCGAGGAATTTCATCCGGCAACTGGATGCCACCCAACTCGGGAAAGTGATGATGTTTGACACATACGCTGAGGCCAGAGACCTGATGCAGAGGGGAGAACTGACTTCTGTCTGTCTGATTCCACGCAACTTCAATGCGGACCTTCAGGCAAACCGGCAGCCGAAAATGACCGTCTATATCAACGGACTCTATTTCGTCGGAGGCGCACTTTCCTATCAGGACCTCCTGACGATGATATATCTCACTTCGGGTGCCGTGCAGAAGCAGGTGTTTGAGGCAAAGGGCCTTTCATCACAGCAGATGAAGGGGCTTCTGCGCCCTGTGAACATAGACCTTCACAAAATAGGGAATCCCCTCACAAACTACAACGCCTGCCTCTCCACCAAACTTCTTCCGGGAACGCTCGCGATGATGATAGTCCTGATTCTTATCTATTCTCTCGGCACTGAACTGAAATATGGCACTTCAAAGGAACTTCTTGAAGCCGCCGGAGGTTCGATGACTGCCGCTGTTGGAGGGAAGCTGATTCTCTACACTGTTTTCTTCACTTTGCTTGGATGGGTGGTGGAGGTGTTGTTGTATGGAATAATGCGTTTCCCGTTGGAGGGCCCTCTTGCCGTGATGTTCCTCGATATGTTCCTGCTTGTGATTGCCAGTGAGGCCTCTGCACTGCTGATAATCGAGATTGTCCCCGTATGCCGGTTCGCGCTGAGTTTCGGGGCTATTTTCAGTGTCCTTGCGCTGAGTTTCACAGGCTTCACGCTTCCTGTCGAGGTGATGCCGGGATTTCTGCAGGAGTTCGCTTACATATTCCCTCTGAGGCATTACTATCTTTTCGAAGTGCAGAATTCCACCTTCGGGAGCGGATTTGCCGGATGGTGGCCGGAGGTCATGTGGCTTCTTTCATTCCTGATTCTTCCCCTGATATTCCTGCCGAGGCTCAGAAGTGCCTGGATACTGCAGGACAACCCACTTGACTGATGCTATGACTTATATTCTGAACTGGTTCAAAGATTCATTCCATATTTTCCGGGAGGAACTCAGGCGCATTCTGACGGACAGCGGCGTGATGATTATCTTCGCTGTAGCCGGCCTGGGATATCCGATTCTTTACAACTGCATATATTACAACGGCATATTGGAAGATACTCCGATTGCTGTGGTTGATCTTTCCCATTCGGCCGAGAGCCGCCGCTATATCCGCAAAGTCGATGCGACACGTGAGTTGCGTGTTGCCGGGAAGTGCACTGATATGAGACAGGCCGAGGAACTGATGAAAGCGCGCAAGGTCAAAGGAGTTATTTATTTTCCTGAGGATTTCGGACGCAATATCCTGGAGGGACGGACTGCAACTCTCTCCATCTATGCGGATATGAGCAGTTTTCTCTATTACAAGAATCTGATGATGGGGGCCAATTTCGTGATGCTGGACGAGATGAAGCAGATTAAGATTGAGAGATATAGTGCAGGCGGAATGACCGATCGGGAAATCTCACAGTTAATAGAAGCAGTCCCTTACGACGAGAACAACCCCTACAACAAAACTTTTTCCTATTCGATTTTCTTTCTGTCAGCCGCTCTGCTGCTTATCATACAACAGGTTATGTTCTATGGTATGATTATGAGAACCGGTACGGCGGAAGAGAGGGGGGAGTCGTATTTCAGTATTTATGCCCGGAACGGAAAATCATCGGTAGGGCGCATTCTCTTCGGAAGGGGTCTTGCATACTGGCTGCTCTTTATGATTATCGGCATCTATATCGCCTGCGTGATACCCGCTCTGTTCGGTCTGCCCCAGAGAGGCAGTTTCTTCGACATTCTCATACTGCTGCTATTCTATGTGACGTCCTGCGTCTGTTTCGTCTCATTCTGGAGCGGATTTTTCACCAGACGTGAGACTGTGCTCGTTACGCTGCTCTTCATCTCGCCGATTGCGATGTTCCTGACAGGATTTTCCTGGCCTGTGACCGCTTTTCCGAAGTTCTGGAGGCTGTTCTCTTATATCTTCCCATCATCGTTTGCCTGCCCTGCTTTCATCAATCTGAACACTGCCGGATGCGACATACACCAAGTCAGCGATTTGTTGCGCAATCTTGCGGTTCAGTCGGGAGTATATTACGTTCTTTCTATGGTTTCCCAGATGGTCATACGTCGGAAATGAGCCGGCCTACCTGAATCCGGCTCTTCACGGATGAAGCTCTCCTGGACTCCGTAAGAGTTGAAACTGTGGCATTTATTCACGGTATCCTCAAATTCCAGGACAACGACCCCCGACGTTCAGGTGGAGATAGCCTATGATGGGGTGACAGGGTACGGTGAAGCGTCTTGACGACATCGTCTGGATAACCGAACGCAGTCCTCTTCCGATATATGCCGACGAATCCATCCAGAGACTCAAGGACATAGACTCGATAAGGGGCGCTTTCCACGGCATCAACATCAAACTGATGAAGTGTACCGGAATGCGCGAAGCCTGGAAGATGTGCAACTATGCCTCGGCCTGAAGCCTGTTTGCGCAAAACGCGAGTGAGCAACAATGTTTTTTTGTATCTTTGTGGCGGAATGTTCAGGTTCAGGAAATTCATAAGCCTCACCCTTGTGGTTGTGTACGCATTTTTTCTTGCGTCCACGACGATGTTTTATCACTCACATCAACTGGCTGATTTCAAGCTTGTCCATTCTCATCCTTTCACCAGTCACGGGCATACTCATACCGCCGGACAGATTCTTCTGATAGACATTGTCGATTCCGCTGCATATAAGGAATCACCCACGATGTCGGTTCCGGTTTGTGCTCCGGTTGCGGCTGACCCGGACCTGTTTGTCAGGTATGTCGAACCCGTCCTTGCTCCGGTTTTCTTCCTTTTTTCTTTAAAAGCACCCCCGGCCTCCTGCTGACATTGTTCCGGGAAACCCCTTTACGGGGATAATTGTGCTTATTTAAAGAATAATAACAGAATGAAAAAGACATTTTATGCCATTGGTATGGCGTGTCTTCTCCTTGCTTCCTGCAAGGGGACGGGGGAGAAGAACATTGAAGAGATAACATTTCTGGGAGATACGGTGATTGTAAGTGAAACGTCTCCCATACTTTCAAAAATATCCGTAAGGATATTGGAAACAGAACCGTTCAGCAGCGAGTTCCGTACTGTCGGAACCGTCCGGGCTGAAATGGGACACTATGCGGAAGTCGGGGTGCCCTTCGACGGACGTATAACCGGCTCGAAAGTAATGCTGGGAAGCCGTGTGAATGTGGGGCAGACACTATTTGAAGTCTCTTCGCCCGATTTCTTCGAGGCTTGCAAGTCATATTTCCAGAATATCCGTAATTATGAAACCGCAAGATCCTCATTTGAACGCAAAAAGGCTCTTCAGGATGCCGGAGTCGTTGCAGTGAAGGACCTTGAAGAATCATACGCGCAGGTCGAGAATGCTCGTCAGGAGAAGGCCGCTTCCGAGGCAACGTTCAGAGCATACGGGATGGACCCCGCCACGATTGAACCCGGTCATACGATGCGCATAGTGTCACCTATCAGCGGTGAAGTGGTCCGCTGTGACATTACGCCGGGGGCATATACGAAAGCTGACGGCGTGACTCTTCTGACCGTTGCCGATCTGGGGAGAGTCTGGGTGACGGCCCAGGTGAAAGAACGCTTCATCGGTGCCGTTTCCAAAGGAGGGAAGGTCGAAATATTCACGGAGGCGGACTCTCAGACAGCAATTTGGGGCAAGGTCCTCAATATCGGCAATCTTGTGGATGAGCAGACCCGTTCCGTACAGGTGATTGTCGAATGTGACAATCCTGAGACGAAACTCAAGCACGGAATGTATGTCTCCGTACATTTCATCTCCGAACCTGAAGATGCCGTCGTCGTTCCGGCAACGGCTCTGTTCCAGGGGGAGGAGACAAGTTATGTCTATGTCGCATCTGACCGGGATAACCGAACTTTTCTCCGCCGCAGGGTAGTTGCGGGGGAATCAAATGATGACTATACAAAAGTCCGTATTGCAGGTGGACTGAATCCCGGTGAGAAAATCGTCACCGACGGAGGCATCTATCTCAACTAGAACTCTTTGAATTATGGAAAAGTTCATCGGACTTATGATGAAACGCCGGTGGCTGGTTGCCACGGCATTTCTCCTCGTCTGCGCATTCGGGGTACACGCCTGGAAGCAACTCTCCCTTGATGCATATCCTGATATCGCCGATACGACAGTACAGGTTGTCACGCAGGTCCCCGGCCTTGCGGCAGAAGAAGTGGAACAGCAGATAACAGTTCCTCTCGAACGCTCTCTCAACGGTTTGCCATCCTTGAAGATGATGCGCAGCACGAACACCTTCGGCATTTCGACAATAATGCTGGTGTTCCAGGACGGGACCGAAGATTATTGGGCGCGGCAGCGTGTCCGTGAATGTATCGACGGAGTTTCACTCCCTTTTGACGCCGCGCCGGAACTCAATCCGCTCACATCTCCCACGGGTGAGGTATTCAGATATATACTCAAGAGTGAAAGCCATTCGCTCCGTGAGGTGACCGATTTGAACAAATGGGTGGTGATTCCACGCCTGACACAGATTCCCGGTGTCGCCTCGGTGAGCAACTACGGGGGAATCACCACGCAATATCAGCTTGAAATAGATCCGGACAAACTGTCGAAATACGGAATCTCCATTTCCGAAGTGGAGGAATCCATCAATCTCAACAATTCCAATGCAGGCGGCAGCACACTCGTGCGCGGGGACCAGAGTTATGTCGTCAGGGCTGAAGGCCTTATCACGGACTTGAAGGATATGGAGGGAATCGTGGTCAGGAACGTTGACGGAACGCCCATATTTCTGCGTGATCTGGGTACTTTACGTTACGGCAATCTGGAACGGAAGGGCATAATGGGATATCTTGATGACGATACTGACTGCAGGGACGGAGTTGAGGGAATTGTCCAGATACTGCGTTACCAGAATCCTTCCAGAGTGCTGGAAAAGATTCATTCCGCCGTCGATGAACTGAATTCGGATGTCCTTCCCAAAGGAGTGAAGATATACCCTGTCCTTGACAGGACTGATCTGGTCAACGCAACGCTCCATACCGTCTCCCACACCCTTCTTTTCGGAATGTTGCTGGTGGTGGGTGTTCTTCTTCTGTTTCTCGGAAGCGTAAGAAGCGCAGTTCTGGTGGCAATAACAATCCCCATATCGCTTCTTGTCGCCTTCATTCTGATGCACTTCACCGGAATTCCGGCGAACCTGCTCTCCCTGGGAGCCATTGATTTCGGAATTCTGGTTGATGGTGCGATAGTGATGATGGAGACTGTCCTGAAGAAAAGGGAGGACCATCCTGAAGGCAGACTGGACAAGAAAGAGACGGCGCGGCGCGTAAGCCTTGTGGCAAAGCCTGTCTTTTTCTCCACCCTCATAATCATCACTGCCTATCTGCCTCTGTTTACCTTCCGGAGTATTGAGAAGAAGATGTTCACGCCTATGGCATTCACTGTCGGATATGCTCTGATGGGGGCGCTTGCCGTTGCGCTGCTTCTCATACCCGGAATGGCTTACGCTCTCTATAAAAAGCCCCGTAAGTTGTTCCACAACAGATTCATAGAGAAAATAACAAGGATGTACCGGGAACGCACGGCCCGGACCCTCGAAAACCCGAAGTGGATTTATGTCGTCATCGGCGGCGTCCTCAGTCTGGTGTGCGTCTTTGCCATAATCGTTGGAAAGGACTTTCTTCCTGCATTGGACGAAGGTGGAATCTGGATTCAGGTGCAGACTCCTCCCGGCATCTCTCTCAACCGTTCCGCGCAAATGGCTGATTCTCTGAGGCACTGTCTGAAGCAATTCCCGGAAGTTACATACGTGATGACCCAGGTGGGTCGTGACGATGAAGGGACGGAGGCGTTCTCACCTTCACATATCGAGTGCAGCGTGGGGCTCAAGCCCTATTCCGAGTGGGATAGGGGACGGGACAAGGAGGATCTTGTGGCTGCAATGGCGGAGGCGGTGGCGAAGATGCCCGGTTACAAGGTCGGTTTTTCCCAGCCTATCATAGATATGGTTATGGATCAGATGGCCGGCTCACATTCTGACCTTGCAATAAAGATTTACGGTGAGGACCTCGTGAAATCCAGGGAAATAGCGGTGCAGGTGATGGACCTGGTCAGCGGAATTCCCGGGGCGGCGGATGTGGTCATCGACCAGGAGCCGCCTCTGCCCCAGCTGAAGATTACAGCCGACAGGGAGAGAATAGCTCAATATGGCCTGAACGTGGCCGATGTCGCTGACTTGATAGAAGTTGCGATAGGAGGGAAGGCGGTCTCACAGGTATTCATCGGGAGCCGTGTATATGACGTTACCTGCCGCTATGCCGAATCTTCGAGAAGCACTCCGCAACAAATCGGCAATCTGATGCTTGCATCTTCCAGCGGTGCCTCAATTCCGCTCTCAGCCGTAGCGAAGATAGAGACTTCTCTGGGAGCCAGTTCCATAATGAGAGAGATGGGAAGGCGATATCTTACCGTACGGCTGAATCTTCGCGGAAGGGACCTGACTTCATTCCTCAGTGAGGCACAGGCTGAAATTGACGAAAAAATCGTGTATGACCATACAGAGAATCAGATTCGATGGGACGGGCAGTTCGAGAACCAGAGCCGCGCGTATGGAAGGCTGGCGGTCATAATACCATTCGTACTGTTGTTGATGTTCCTGTTGCTTTTCGGGGCTTTCGGCAAAATCCGCCAGGCGGGCCTGCTGATTGCTCTGCTGCCGATGTCACTCCTCGGTGGTCTGGCGGCTCTGACGGTGAGGGGAATGACATTCAACATCTCCTCCGCCGTGGGCTTCATAGCCCTCTTCGGCCTTACGATTCAGAACGGTGTGCTGATGATTTCCCATATCAATGATCTCCGCAGTGAGGGGAAGCCTCTCAGGGATGCCGTTGTAAGCGGAGCGGCACACAGGCTCCGTCCGGTACTGATGACTGCGACAGTGGCCCTGCTGGGCCTTATACCTGCATCCGTAGCCTCAGGAATCGGCTCCGATGTCCAGAGGCCTCTCGCTACGGTAATTGTCTACGGGCTTCTGTTTTCCACTATAATAACACTTTACATACTGCCGGCCCTGTATTACAGGATAGAGCAGTTTCACGAAAAACACGCAAGTAAGGATGAAATTGAAAATTAGTTTTGCCATTATGGCTGCGGCCTTTGCCCTGTCTTCTTCGGCCCAGCCGATAACATACGTGAGATTCAATCAGCTGGTGGCAGAGAAGAACACTGCGTATCTGGCTGAAAAATACAATATCGACAAGGCTGACGCATCACTGCAGGCGGCCAGAGTTTTCAATAATCCGGAACTCTCCGTCTCATACGGCAACAATCAGGACTGGAACCTGCAGATGGGACAATCCCTCGAAGTGGGGCTGAGCATCGATCCGGATCTGGCAGGTGTCCGTCGGGCGCGCATTGCCGTTGCACGTAGTGAGAAAGATATCGCCGAAGCATCTGTAGCGGCTTTTTTCAGCAATTTGAAAATGGAGGCGGCTTCTGCCTGGGCTCAGGCGTGGAAACTGCGTGAGGGCTGCGCGGTTCTGGAAAAGTCAGTGAAGGATATGCAGCAACTTGCCCGGAGCGACAGCCTTCGCCTTGAGCTCGGAGACCTTGGCCGGGCTGATGCCCTCCAAAGCAGGCTTGAGGCCCGTACTATGAAAGGTGAGTTGTTGACACTTCAGGCTGATTATGAAAATGCGCTTGAAGCGCTCTCTCTCTTCTGCGGAGGGGAGCCTGTAGAATCCATTGAAGGAGAACTGTCCTGTCCCGACGTGTTGCCTGATGAGAGCGGAATCTGTTCGCTCGCTGAAGCCAATCGCGCTGATTTGAAGGCGGCTATGCTTTCGAAGACGCTCTCCGGGAACAATCTCGAACTGGTCCGGGCCTCAAGGGCTTTTGAGTTGGGAATCGATCTCGGGTATTCGTACAATACGGAGGTGCGCAACGAAATCGCCCCGGCACCGCGGTTCAACGCTTTTTCGGTAGGGGTGAGGATTCCTCTCAAGTTCTCAAGTTTCAACAAGGGTGAAATGAATGCGGCGCGCGCCGATATCCAACAGAGTGAAAGATACTTCGAGGCGGCTCGTCTTCAGGTACGCTCCGAGGCGTCTCAAGCCTACAATTCCCTTGTATCTTCACTAGCTGTCCTGCGCCAGTACGAAACCTCGATTCTGGATGATGCCGCAAGCATTGTATGGAGTCGCAGGGAGGGGTATCTCAAGGGCGAAAGCAGTCTTCTGGAATTCCTCTCCGCCCAACAGACCTATCTGGAAGTTATGCAGGCATACATCGAAGCCCGATACAACTGCTTTGTCTGCCGAGCCCGCCTGGAACAGGCTGTCGGAGATTATCCTCTTTTTTGACTATTTTGCAGAGCAGGTGGGGAAGGCTGAAATCCTCAGGCGGGCTGCACCCATAGGGACGAGAGTGATATCCTCGACTGTCTCCGACTTGGCGGCGGTTTCGTATGGGAGCACGCCGGTCAGACCATATTCGTCTATGCCCCAGGAGGGTACCTGGCGTCCTTTCGCCTTGAACCGGATGGGACTGTTTTCGATGGTGAAGGGATTGCCGTTCTCGGGCCAGTCGCCTCTTTCCATCACAATGATATCGAACAACATCAGTGAACAGAGCGTGAGGAAGCTCAAGATGAACCTGCGGAATGCCGGAAACATCGGCAGCGAGAGTTCGGCTGCGGACAACGCTTTCATGTACTCGGTAATCGAGAGTTGCAAGCTCAACGACATTGACCCCGGCAAGTACATCAGCTTCCTGCTCGACAAACTCAAGACATCCCGCGACGGGGATGACCTCACGGGCCTTTTGCCGTGCTACTGCGGCCTGTAAACCGACAAAATCAACGATTGTTAAAGAAAATTACACAAATGCCCATTGAAAATCAAAGGGTTGGAGAAGTGAACGCTTACT
>JAZLIS010000007.1:0-12140 GCA_045617505.1 Bacteroidales bacterium
TGATTATGTTATGCATCGTTCCGGAACTTGCATCGACCGAGTAGGATTTGGTGGCGGATGTCGAAGACGCCATTCCGTATGCTCCCGTTTTCACGTTGTTCACCTTCATCGTGGTGCGGATGATGCCGACGCCGTTGTCAGAGCTGTTTGTCAAGACTTCCATAAAAGAATTTTTCCACCCGATAAAAAAACGTCCGGCGGCACTCACGCTGATAATGTCGGGATGACATCCGACATAAAGAGTGTCGTTATTTTCCGTCAGGCAATAGATGGCCTGGTCGATGGGAGAGATGTTCAGTACGCCGCCCTTGACGGTCTTGTCCGCAAATATTACCGTGCCTTTCCTGAATTCCGGCAGGATGTATTTCAAACTGTCCAATTGCTTTTGTTCCTGTGCATATGTACTGATACAGCCAAGGAGGAAAATGATGGTGCAGATTCTTTTCATGGGATACGATTTTACGCAAAGATAGAAAAAAATGACTATCTTTGAGATTTAGGAAAGAAAGATATATGTCCATAGCCCTTTTTTCGATAGCTTCGTCATTGCACGACAATCTTCCCGCAATCGCGGAAGATACTTTCATAGAAGATATTCAATGTGAACTTGGTGAACGTTTCGTTTTGAAGGATGGCTTTACAGACTATTACGATTGCCGGGAAAAACTGATATATATACGCACCGGAGGTTCTGAGGAATTGTTCAAGGCCCTGGATCTGAAGGGAGACATCAGACTGCTGACCAGCGGTAAGGAGAACTCTCTTGCAGCGGCGATGGAGATTCTCTCGTATGTGAACGGCAGTGGCGGCAGGGGAGAGATATTGCACGGAAGCCCTGCCGGGATTGCCTCCAGGCTGAAGGCTGAAATTACGACAGACGCGAGTGATGCGGCATCCGCGGTTGACAATGCCGGATGGATACGCCCCCTGCCCTCCGGTCTGCGTCTGGACGGAGTCCGTATCGGTGTCATAGGTGCACCCTCTGATTGGCTGATAGCTTCGGGAGTGGACTATTCAAAGGCTTGCGCCCGTCTGGGCGTCGAAATGATGGATATTTCCATTGAAGAGCTTGTGGACGAAATCAAAAAGATTGACTGCGACCTGCGTTCGTTCCAGGGCTCGGAGGCTGTCTATGAGGCGTTGAAGATAATTGCCGCAAAGTATGCTCTGCAGGCTCTGACGCTGCGTTGCTTCGATCTCCTGTCCCTTGTGGGAAATACCGGATGTCTGGCCCTTGCAAGGTTGAATTCGGAGGGCGTAATTTCAAGTTGTGAAGGTGACATCCCGACTCTCGTAACAATGCTGATTGCGTCGAAACTCACCGGCTGTCCCGGTTTCCAGTGCAATCTTAGCCGCATCAGTGGCGATGAGCTTCTTTTTGCACACTGCACGGTTCCTCTTTCAATGGCGGAATCCTATACATATACCACACACTTCGAATCCGGAATCGGCACGGCTGTCAAGGCCGAATTGCCGCTGGGAAAGGTCACGGTATTCAAAGTGGCGCCTGACCTTGAGAGGATGGCCGTCATTCCCGGCGAACTGGTCAGAAACCAGTCGGAGCCGGGTCTCTGCCGTACCCAGGTGATAGTCAAAGCACCCGGGGCTGCCGGCTATTTTCTCAGGGAATCTCTTGCAAACCATCACGTGATAGTTCCTGGAACCCTGTTTGACTGATGAAAGAATATCAAGTAATATTGCGTGGCGGCTGTGTCGCCGAGGTTCTGGAACTGGAAAAGATACTGGTACAGGAGTATCCGGACCGCCGTTTTCTACTAAAGCGTTGGCTGCTTAGTGACGTGGATTCTCAGGCCGCTGAGATTCCTCGTGTTGACGGGGCCGTGTCTTATATCGGGCAGAAACCGCTGGACGGGAGTACCGTGGCGTTGTGGATATGGATGGCGGAGGATGCTGCCGTGGAGTATCGTCCCGGGCTCACGATTGCCGTAAGTGACGGATTGGAACATTATATATCCGCAGGCCTCACCGGAGGTGGCGATGACTCGGAAAGTCAGACGGCCGGAATACTCGAGTCCTATGAGAAATTCCTTTCGGATAACGGGATGGACATAGAGGCGAACTGTGTCCGTACTTGGTTCTTCTGTAATGATATAGACAACAATTACTCGGGACTGGTGAAGGCACGCCGCGAGAATTTCGCCCTGAACGGACTGACTGCCGATACCCATTACATAGCAAGCACGGGCATTGCCGGAGTGCCTCCACAGGGACGTACAGTCCAGATGGATGCCTGGGCCATAAAGGGTGATGTCAAACAAAGGTTTCTCTATGCGCGCACACATCTTAACCCGACCAACGAGTATGGCGTGACTTTCGAAAGGGGAGTCAGACTCGACTGGTCAGGTGTCTCGCATTGCATAATCTCCGGCACGGCTTCAATTGACAATCGCGGCGAAGTTCTTTATGCCAGTGACGTCAAGGCCCAGACACTGAGGATGTTGGAAAATATTTCCGTACTTCTCAATGAAGGAGGTTCAGCTATTGAGGATATAAGTTCGGCCATTGTCTATTTGAGAAATGCCGAAGATGCCGCAATCGTGGATACGGTGCTGTCTCCCGTTCTCCGTGGCAAACCGTATATTCTTCTCAAGGCTCCGGTCTGCCGGCCCACCTGGCTGGTGGAGATGGAGTGTATGACTGACAATCCATTATGAATCAATAAAAAGCAATGACAATGACAAATACTCAAAAGACAATTGCTTTTTCCTCAAGTCTGATTTTTGCGACGGCGGTGTTCTTTTTTTTCCGCTTTATATACCCGTATCATATCCATTATCAGGAGCAACTTCAGCTCTTCGAATTCACTGCAGCCTATTTCGTGGATGTTGTGTCTGTTTCGGGCGGTTTTGCCGACTACATAGGCCGCTTTCTCACCCAGTTCTGCCACTCGGCGCTTTGGGGCTCACTTGTATTCGCAGTATTGCTTGTGGGGTTGCAACTTCTCACATATAAGGCCTTGGAGAGGCGTTCACTTCTTTTCTATGCCTTGTCTTTCATTCCCACGGGCCTTGTACTGGCATTCCTGTGTGACGAGAATGCTCTGATTGGGGCCGTAGTCGCCTTTATCCTTTGTCTGGCCGCCGGATGGCGCTTCAAAGACAAGGCCGGATCCAAGGCAAAGCTTGCCCTGAAACTGTCGCTGACTCCTGTGATGTATTTCCTTTGCGGACCTTTGGCCCTGACCTATGTTTTCCTCGCATTCAGACGGGAAAAGGCTTGGGCTATCCCCGGAATCATACTGCTTGCGTTTTCACCATTTGTGGCGGAACTGCTCACACAGTATCCTCTGTCACGGCTTGTGAGGGGAGTGCACTATTACCGTTATCACAATTACACTCCCATTTTTCTCTGGGTGGCGCTGATAGTCCTGATGCTTTGCGACCTGGTTGCGGAGCTAAACAGGCATTCCGGTCGGAGGTCTTCAGCTACCATCGCAGGCCTAGTCGTGCTAGCCGCCGTTTTCGGCTCTACGGCTTTTGTCGTAAGAAAGCTTGTCGACATGGACAAGGAGGAAATAATGAAGTACGACTTCATGACCAACTACAGGATGTGGAACAGGATGATGATGGCCGCCGATGAAAAAGCTCCGTCCAAACCGCTGTCAGTGGCCTGTCTCAATATGGCTCTTTCACAGACCGGACGCATGTCCGGGCATATGTTCGACTATTTCCAGAACGGCCCCCAGGGTCTGCTTCCGGATTTCATAAAGGAAACGATTTCATCGATGGCTACAGCCGAACTGTATTACCATTTGGGCATGGTGAATACGGCACAGCGTTTCACTTTCGAGGCGCAGGAAGCAATTCCTGATTTCCAGAAGAGCGCGAGATGCTACCGTATGCTTGTACGCACCAATATCATCAACGGGGACTATGCTGTGGCATTGAAATACATTGATGTCCTTAAGAATACCTTGTTCTATGCGTCCTGGGCACGTGAAGCAGAGACTCTCATTTCAGGTGGAGACGCTGCAGTGGATGCCGACCCAGAGTACGGGCGTATGCGTGCCCTGCGTTTTCGTAGCCGGGATTTCCTGTTCAGCGACAAAGAAATGGACTCGATGCTGGGCCTTCTGTATCTGGAGAACAAGGACAACAGAACCGCATTCGAGTATCTTCTTTCCTGGTCCCTGCTGAGGAAGGATATTTCCCGTTTCAAGGAATGCCTGGGCCTTGTATCCTATCCCATATTGCCCGAGGTCTATCAGGAAGCCCTGCTTCTGGACTGGGCGCAGAACAATGCTGGAGGCGGAGTGCCTTCATTCATAGAGCCTCACATCACCTCTGTCTTCAACCGTTTCATCTCCGATGTCAGGGCGGACAAGTCGAAGGGGTATATGGAAGAGAATTACGGTTCCACATATTGGTTTTACTATTTCTACAGATATAACAACTAGCCCGTATGAGAAGATTATTGAATATATCCGTCATAGCCGCGGCTTTGCTTTACTCTGTTTCCTGCAATGAAACCGACGGTATTTATGCCGGCAGTTTCGACGCTCCCATATATCCGGACTATATGGATGTCACCATACCGTGCAACATAGCTCCGCTCAATTTCGATTACACCGTCGATGGGGCGGGGAAGTGCGTGACCACATTCATCTGGGATGGCGGCAGTCAGACGTTCAAGGGGAGCAAAATACGCTGGAATATGCGCAAATGGCGCAAGATGCTCAGCGAGGCCACTGGGAGCGCCATAGAAGTGACTAGCTCCGTGCTCGATACTGTCTGGAAAATCCACGTCAGTGCCGACAGTATAGATTACGGGTTGAATTATCGATTGATTGAGCCTGGCTACGAAGTTTACAGCAAGATGGGCATATACGAAAGATGTCTTTCGAACTTCGATGAAAGACCCCTGATAGAAAATACTCAGTTCAACGGTTGTGTCAACTGCCACAGTTACAATAGGGGCAACCCCGATGACTTCAGCCTGCATATCCGCGGCGACCACGGCGCCACTTTGATTCACAAGAATGGCGTTATGGATGCCTACAATACCAAAACGGACCATACTCTCGGATTCTGTGTATATCCCTACTGGCATCCCTCAGGACGCTATATTGCATATTCTACCAATGCCACACGCCAGGGGTTCCACGTGGACAGGGATAAACTCATAGAGGTGTTTGACAGTGCTTCCGATCTGCAGGTCTATGATACGCAGACCAATGAACTTATAACCGCCCCTTCGGTAAAGGTGGACTCGTTGTGGGAAACATTTCCCTCATTTTCTCCTGACGGGAGGACCATCTATTTCTGTAGAGCAACTCAGAAAGCTATCCCCGACGGCTTGAAAAACGTCAGGTACAGTCTCTGCAGCGTGGATTTCAATCCCGAGACAGGCGAAATAGGGGAGAGTGTCACGGTTCTGTATGATGCGGCCTCCGAAGGAAAGAGTGTTTCTTTTCCCAGACCTTCGTATGACGGCCGTTTCCTGATGTACACTCTGGCCGATTACGGCCAGTTCTCCATATGGCACCACGAAGCTGATTTGTGGCTGCTGGACCTCTCGACAGGGGAGCGCAGATGCCTTGAGACCGTCAACAGCAACGATACCGAGAGCTACCACAACTTCAGTTCCACGTCCCGCTGGTTCGTTTTCGCCAGTCGGCGTGACGACGGACTTTTCACAAGACCATATTTTTCACACATATCTCAAGACGGTAATGTCACTAAGCCCTTTATGTTGCCGCAGGAGAATCCCATGGTATTCTACCATTCACGGTTTCTTTCCTTTAATGTGGCAGAATTTGTGACTGATCCCGTAAAGTTCAACAAAATCAAGGCGCGCAAGCTGATTAATTCCGACAAACGTAAGGATTTCGGCTTCCGCCGGTAAAAATCCAACGTACTATGTTACATTCAAAACGTAGCGGAACCCTCACCAGGGATTTCCGCAAATGGGTTTATGATTATGCCCTGGCAAAGAGGCAAGAAGAACTCTTGGCCGGAAGGGAACCGAGGAAACTCCATCCTTCCGTGAAAAATTATGTGTCAGCACTGAATCTTCTTCTTGACTATGAGTATGATATGGGCAGGAACCTATCAATTCGGGACATTGATGAAGCCTTCCTGGCGGATCTCATCAGCTATTCTTTCCGCAGACGGGAAAATACCCTTGAGCACAGGTATCTTACCCGTGGTGGAGTGGGAAACAAGACAGTCAACAAGAGAATTGATGCCTTGTTTTTCTTCCTTGAAAGCACCTATCCCAAGAAGCAGGTGATTTCAAGACCAAAGCACCTTGAAACGCTCAAGAATCGTGTAGTGAGACTTTCTGTCGATGAACTGCATCAGGTCGAGAACATCGTACCATCGGATCTCGTGATGGAGCAGACCAGGGATTATTTCCTTTTTCTCTGTTACACGGGCCTGAGGTTCGGGGATTTCGCAAAACTGGACAGAACCTATTTCGACGAGGAAAACTGTGAATTGGTTCTCAACACCAACAAGACAAAGCGCCAGTGCCGGATACATCTTAACCCCAAGGCTCTTGCAATCGCACGGAAGTATGATTTTCGTTTCAGTCCGGGTTACAATCAGGACCTGAACAAGAACATCAAGCGTATGCTGAAGGAAAACCACCTTTTCGAAACCATTGAGACCGTGGAATCCATGAAGGGTGTCAGGAGCGTCAGGAATTGTCCCAAACGTGAGCTTATTTCCTGTCACACTGGACGTCGGACCTATATATCCATTCTTGCGGAGAACGGCCTGACAGCCTACGAGATAATGAGTGCCACTGGACATACCCAGACGGACACTGTAATGCGATACATCGACATTTTCGGCAAGAAACGGCGGGAAAGGTTCACAGCGCTTGACCATCTGTTCGAGTAGTAAGTGTAATTGAGCAGGGTACCACAAACGATCGATAAAATGATAATGTAAAAGGTATGCGGCAATACCTTATTATAAATATAGTCATGAAATTTGAACTTCATGACTATTTTTGTACTTTTACTTTCTGTTATGGCAAAGGGGACGACTCAACACTCGGTAAGTTTCTTAAGAAACTATATCCTAACGAAAATTAGACTCATAGCCATTTCAGGGAAACAAATAAATTGTTTGAATGGATGTAAAATACTTGAAGGGATTTCGGCTTCCGCCAATAAATCATTCCCGCAACCTTATTATTTTCAAGTTTTTCTTTTCATTCGTAAAGTTATTATAAGCGCCCCCCATTAGAGGCGGTTTTAAAGTGGTTCTTATTGTGCGGTAAAATCCTTTTCATAAACACTGCAATCTGACCGCCGCAGTTAGAAGCAAGCTCACGGCTTCTGTTGTCATACGAAAGAGTCAATGAATCCTTGACAGCCTGATCGGCGGCCTCGTACATTTCCAGTCTGTATTTTCTGGTAAGCTCTTTCCAGACCTGAAGGGAATCATTCATCGGGGTTCCGGCAGAACTGCTCACTGGCCCGACAGTTACATTGATGGTTCCACGCTCCGTGAGAACGAGAAGATTCTGCACGTTTATCCTGCGGCGACGCTCTATCCTGATATCGGACAGCCTTTCCACATTACCGTGGAATTCGAATTTGCCATCTACTATGAAGGTGGAATCAAGATTCTCCTTGGTGGGTTCTATGACTTTTTCCAGATATGGAACAAGGAATACGCAGGCGCCTTCAAGCTCAGGGTCTGTAACTGTTCCGTATATTGAGAAATCGTGGCTGTGGTCCGCAGCACAGGACACCAGCATCAGCGCCATCGCCGTCGGGATTAATATCTTTTTCATTTCTTTATCGTTATATTTCCTCTTTCTTGTGAAAATGCCTCATTGAAAACGCCTCTGGTCTTGAATTCCACTTTCTTACAGGTGAAATCCGGAACATTGAAAGTGAAAAGTGTATTGTGATAGAATTTCCAGGGATTGCGCTGAGGGAGTACAAAAGGCTTTGTTGCATTGCCGTTCTCATCTATGCTGCAGAAATATATGCAGCTGTAGAGCGAATCCGAGCGACGGCTGGCAAAGAGTATCCAGTGTGAATCGCTGCTCCAGTTGTGGAAACTTTCGTCATAAGCGGAATTGGCCCTTTCCAGAGGATGTGTCTCCCCTGTTGAAAGGTTAAGAAGCCAAAGGTCTGCCTCTTTGTGATTTATAGGGAAATTCCCGAAATCGGAAAGTGAATAAAGCAGCCATTTACCGTCAAATGAAGGCCTCGGGAAAGTGACGCTCTTGCCCATTGCGAAGGCATTAATCAGAGTATCGGCCTTGTCCCCTATCGTCTGGGATTCAGAATCGAATGGAATGGAACAAAGATTATAGTGAACGTCTTCAACGTGTGCAGGGACATTATCGACATATGGAGCACTGCAATAGAACAAAGTGTTACCGTCGGCGGAAAATGCCGGGTAAGTTTCGAAATCCTCTGTCATCAGAAGTGGCGACAGTATCATTTCATCGGTTCTGGCATTGTGCACCACCACGTCTGATGCATCATCAAAAACTTCGATATACCTCTCGTTGTTCCCTGTCCAGAACAACTGGTGGATATGATTGGTGGAATGCGCCACGAAATCGCCGGATGGATGCCAGTAGGAGTACACTGCATTGCTTATTGTGCTGTCCGTCTTGGTATTAAGCCATTTGCGCCTTCCTTCGAACTGGACGACAGTGGCCCCGTGCTTTCCGCGGACGTGGAAAAGGAACTGGTCTGGCGATGTTGCATTGGCCGTATGGCAGCCCACACACTGACCGGGAATCAGATTGCCTTCTATTATCGGCGATTCATCAAAATTGTGGATATTGCGCTGATATATGCCTATTTTGCTGAATGTCTCATAACCGGGAGCGAATTTTCTGTATGTAACGCCGTAATCCGTCAAAGGAAATCTGCTGACGAACATATAGAAATCGCGGAACTGCTGCCATTGTCCCTCCTTCCTGCCCAGAACACGGAAGGTCAGTGTATCACCGACGTTGTCGGCAAGAAAACCGTGCCACTTTGCAGTATTGAATCTGGCATATTTGCCATAACTCGAAATCTCCCCCTTTTTTCCATAAACCTTGACAAAAACCTTGTCATACGTCCCCTGAAGATTGAAATTCAAAGGAGCGATTTCTGCAGGTACGGTTACACCTATGTAGTCAGGGAATATTGGAGGCAGTTCGTTGCGCAGGACAGTGGACCCGTGCGAACAGCCGACAAGGCTAATTACCGTGGCCAGGCACAGTCTCAATTTCTTCATTTTCCTTGGATTTTTCTTTAAATTGATGCCACAACGTACAATATATGCCGGCAAGGATGTTGTCATTGTTCTGTATGTACAACTTTCCAAGCATCTGCTCCATATTCGGATAGTAGTAAAGATAATCTTCCTGAGATCTGATTGACAGGAGGTAGGCATATAATGGATTTTCCAATATAAGACGTTCATCTTCAAGCAGCCTTTCCTCTTCGAAGGCCCATTTTCTGTAGAAGACGGTATGCTTCAGTATGTCCAGGTATTTTGAAGCAACGTCATAACGGCCGTTCAAAATCTGGCATTCCGCCATCCTTTTCAGAGAGCGACCGCTTTTCTTCAGGTTAGGAATAGCCTCCTGGGTGTCGAATGCATAGCGAAGCGCCTCATTTATGAAGCCCATTCTGAAAAAAGCCTCACCTGTTGACGTATTGGAAATGTAGTCTCTTACCCTCGGCATAAGCAGCCCTCTGGTGCCCATCTGTACGAATTCTCCTATCCTGTCCATCTGTCCTGTCATAATAAGAGAAAGATTCACACTGACACACCCCACATCAATGGCCGGCTGGTATTTCTCGGCTCGAGCAATTACTTCATTCCATTTTTCAGTGCGTATCAGCTGGTCATAGGCAATGACTTCATAACTGCCTTTGTCATATGCAAGAGGTATGAATAAAGCCGTAATCCCGAAAAGAGCTAGCAGGGCAGTACAGGCATATACCTTGTGGATTCTTGCCGGAGACGGCAGCAGCGGAGCAAGTATGGGAACAAGTAAAGCTGATGCAATAAGGAAATGGTGCAGCACGGGATGTTCAAGAGGAATGCTGTAGTAAGTTATTCCAAGAATGTTTTCACTCAAGGGATACTGGCGCATCGGCAGGACGGCAAAAAGATATGTGACGAGCAAGGCATATAAGATATATATTGCCGACCTGTGCCATTCCCTGCCTGCCACACCTATATATACAACAAATATCCAGGCTGCCGGACCTGCAAGCCATAAAGACAGAGGAATCGATACAGCCGCCGTGATGGCGTTCGGAAATCTTCTGTATAACAGGCAGAAAGCAAGCGACATACATACGGCAACGGGAAGAGCGGGCTGAGTGAAATAGTCTCCCAGGCAAAGTAGGGCTAGAAGAGACGGAATGAATGACAAAGGATATGTCAGGGCAAATTTCCTCCTGCTGCATAGTGAATACTCCAGAACCTGCATAATAGTAAGAAGCAAAGCCATCACTGCGGCACCCAATTCAGGAATGCAGCTGAACTGAATCAGGAAATCGGAAATCCATCCGGCGAACCCGCCTGCAACTGAAAGGCTGTCAAGCAGAAAAGTCCAAGTATAAAGGAACAGCTGATTCTGTTCCATGAATCCGAGTGCGTGGGGAAACAACAGCCACCAGAAAAGGAACATCGCTACAGCAAATGCTACAGTTGAGGTAATTTTCAGAAATCTGTCCATATTACTACAAATATACAAAAAAACCGTGGAGTTTCTGCTCCACGGTTTTTTTTATGTACTGAAGCAAAGCTTATTTCTTCACTTTGAACATCCAGTATGTAACGTTGTCCCAGTCACCGGCCTCGGAAGACTCAGGATCGCAGAGAGCCATATATGCACCGTCAAGATACATAAGCTGGAATTGGGTTTCCATCACTCCGCTCTCGTGTATGCAATAAGGGCATAACGTGCAGGGAGAAGTAGTGTTGAGATTGCCTATTTCCCATTCGGAGGGGCGTTCGGGATCGAAGTTTACAATCTCATAACCTCCCTGCCTTACAACCGCTCCGTCAGGAGCGTATGTAGTGCAGATACCTTCTTCATCGAAAATCATATAGGCTTCCATACACATATCCGGTTTGAGTTCACCGTCTTCAGTAACATCGGCATAGCCTTCAAAGTGTGCATTGTCCTGAGCACCCCACCAGGCACCGTCGAAATCGAGAGCAGTGAAGTCTGTGCCGGCACCGGTGTTTCCACCCTCACCGTAGCACCATCCTTTGCCACCGCAAACGCACTCATCGTTCCAGGTCCAGGTCTGCTCGCCCGCCTCTGAAAGAAGAAGTTTGTACTCGGGTTTGAGATCTGTAGGAACTGCGACTTTCACCGTGCTGTTAGCAACAGAGACTGAACCGTCCTGGTTTAGAGTCTTGATGGTGATTTCCTGATTGGGATCTGCTCCACGTTTAGGGTTAATATAGAATACACCCGAAGATCCGGTAGAGAGAACAAACTCGATGCCTTTCTTAATCTTTGTGATCTGTACGTTCATTGCAGGACTGGTGTGGTAAGCAATGAAGTTACCATCAGCCTGAGGCACTGTGCAGGCGGCATCTGCATACTGTCCGTCAATGACGATGGCAGATGCAAGAACGTCCTCAGTAACAGGTGCGGAAGGTATACCTCCCTTTATAATTTGAGGCTGGCAGGATACGGCCATTATGGCAGCAGCCGAAACTAATGCTGTTAAAATTATTTTCTTCATAATTCAATCTGCGTTAAATTAATTTGTCCAACCTGAGAAGTCGGAACCATTACCCCAACCTTCGTTCTGGGTGAACTTGTACTGTTCGCCAGCACCGGCAGAAAGTGAAATCTGGCTTGAAGGTATCTTCACAAAGCCTTTGGTTTCTTTGTAACGTTTGCCATAGCCACCGTTGAAGCGGCTTGCGTGGTTGGTGCTAAGTTCCTCGCTCATGTTGTGGCAAGGTACACCGTCCTGTTTGTCAAGGGCTGCTGCGCAGTAGTCCACGCCATAGCGGCGGAGGTCACCGAAACGTACGCCTTCGAAGCAGAGCTCCCAACGGCGTTCGTTGCGCAGGTTCTCTTCGTTGATGGGTTTAGATTCAAGACCGGCACGCTCGCGGACTGCGTCGAATGAAGCCTGATTGTTGTTGATCTCGGCATCCATAAGCAGA
>JAZLIS010000008.1:0-13229 GCA_045617505.1 Bacteroidales bacterium
CAGTTTTGATGCCCACTATGATCTCGTGACCATTCACCCGTGGGCGGATGGCAACGGACGAATGGCCCGACTGCTGATGAATATGATTCAGTTCGAGTTCGGACTGATTCCGTCTAAAATTCTCAAAGAAGATAAGGAGCAATATATTAAAGCTCTGATAGAAACGAGAGAAGCCGAGAACAAGGAGATATTCCGCCATTTTATGCTTGATGAAATGATTCGCAATCTGAAAAAGGATATTCAGGCATATCTTGAATCGACGGGAGAAACATTGCCACCTGTTCCGGGAAAAGAAAAGAGTAGGGAGAAAATTGTCAGATTATTGAGAGAAAACGGCAATATGACCACCGTCACCCTTGCGGAAGCTCTTGGTGTCAGCGCAAAGGCAATTGAAAAACATCTGTCAAAATTGAAATCAGAAGGCGTTATCTCCAGGATAGGCCCCGACAAGGGCGGCCATTGGGAGGTGCAAATGCGGAATGAAGAGTTGGCCGAGAGGGTGGTGACGGAGAACTTCTTTCCTGAAGGCTCAACGTCGAGTACAATGTGCGAACCGTCATAGCAGGAATGGTCGATGATATCCTGTCAGGGCTGGCCATCATCCTGGGCGCGCCGCTTGGGAGAAACCGCTGAAATGGTATGGCTATCCTTCCCATATCTCTTCGTCGGCGTAGAATGACTGGCCGCCGCGTCCTATGTCGTTGTGGTCACCGCAGTCAGGTTGTGTAAAGTGTCTCCATGTGTCGCTGCTATTTTGTAGCACAAAGTTTATAAATATGCGGCAAATTCATAGCAATTTTAATAATATGCAGAGGGATTGCGACCTCATTTTGGTCAATCGCCATAATCATTGCCGTTGCTGCAGGAAAAATGGAGAAAAACATTAAATTTGCTATGAGAGAATTCACGACTGAAAATAACCGTACCGTGACCACCCTTGGGCCGCCAACTTATGCCGTTTCATCATCAAATACCAATGTAAGTTCTTCCGAAGCCATTGACTTTGTTTGGCAAGGTCAATGAATTCGTACAGACGCCAATGATTCGCGTCTGTACGAATCGGTGGGTTAAAGCCCTGATATCGCTTTGTTGAGGATGTTTTCGATATTTCCGTTAGAGGGACGGGTGCAGTCGCCGTCGATAAACCTGCCGTCCGGACCTATCAGAAGAAATCTGGGGATAGTATTGATACCCACCTTGTCGCAGAAACCATCCTGATTTGCTCCGGCGAGTCTGAACTGCGGCCAGAAGGGCTTCTCCTTACCGACGAACTCGACCCATTTGTCCCTGTCCCTGTCACTATCGACAGAGAGACTTATGAAGCAAATCCTGTCGTCTCCCTTGAACTTCTCAGCAATCTTCTTGAAGTAAGGGGCTTCCTTCACGCAAGGACCGCACCAGGTGGCCCAGACATCTATGTACAGGACTTTCCCGAACATTGATGACAACGAAACCTCGCTGCCGTCAAGTGTCTCCATCATTGTGTCCGGAACAGGGCTGCCCGGCTGTGAGTTCCCGGCTGCCTCTATCTGGCGGCGGCAGGTCTCCACGATTTCGGGACGGTCCGGGACAAAGCGGGTTACGGCCTCAAAAAGCGTCTCATATTTCTCGGGAGCACTGAGATCCGGTTCAAACATACAATAAGAAGTGATGTTTTCTGCAAGCATCGACTTGACGGCAGGGTTGGTAATCTTCTTTCCGTAATTCTTCAGGAATTCAGTTGCACTGGTGACGGGGTCGTCCCCGAATTCAGCCATGTGGAAATAGGCCCAGCGATTGACCAGAGGGAATGTCACCTGGTCGGGGTCGTTAGGATCGACCGCATCCATAAGTTTCTTATACTCAGGAAAATCGTACGAACTCAAACCTTCCTCATCGGCTTTCAGGTCCAACAATATGGCTTTGAGCAGGGCGTATGAAAGCTCTGCACGGTGAGTGTAGTATCTGTTCAAGTCCGCCTTGTGGTCGGCCTTGAACTTTGCATCATTCACGTCCAGCAGGGCAATGCACTCATCGTATGACTTCGCAGGGTCAGTCTTAGGCAGGTTGTATGAGCTCCAGCGGTGGTAGGTTTCATAGAAATCTTTCCAGATACGGCTCTCCTTCTCTGTCGTGCCGTCATACGAAACTTCCACGTCCTTTCCCAACTCGTTAACGACAAAGTCCATCCTGAGAGTGTCAAGCGCATTGACGCGTGCCCCGAACTCCACGCCCCCGACGGAAACGATGAGGTCTGCAAAACCGGCCACTCCGTCCATTGAGAATTCAAACTGTCCCCCGTTCACTGCCGGATAGTGATATTCCATAGGCTGCCCTGGAAGAAAAGATACTACAATGACTTGCTCCGATTCGCCCTGAACGTTGCCCTGAAGAACGATACTGCCGGTTTTCACCTGCGTGCAGGAGGCCATCAGGATGACCGCCGAAGAGGCCAATGCTGCAATTGCCGATGCTTTCATAACTTAGGATGAACTATAATCTGACTTTTGCCATTACAGGGCAGTGGTCGGAAACGAATCTGCCATCCGGGCTCTTCTCAGGCATTATCTCATAGTAGGAGCAGGAGCCTTCACTGATGAAGATATAGTCGATGATGGCCGGACGCAAGTCCTCGGGAATGTACTTCGCCATACTGTCAAGGCCCTTGAATCCGTGAAAGCTTGCAACTCCTGTCTTCGTTTCCTTTGCAATTTCAAAGGCATGGAAGAGTCCGGAATTCCTGACGTGTTGAATATCAGCGGATTCCTTTCCGGAATTGAAGTCGCCCGTAATCACCATAGGACAGTCACCGCCTATCTCCCTTGCTTTCCGGCAAAGGAGGTTCACTCCCTCGCGGCGCGCCACACCCCCGACGTGGTCGAGATGTGTATTGATGAAGAAGAATCGTTTCCCCGTAGCCTTCTCCTCAAGGAATGCCCAAGTTGCTATCCGGATGCAGGCAGCATCCCAACCGATACTGGGGACATCGGGGGTTTCGCTGAGCCAGAAATTGCCGCTTTCAATTGCCTTGAAACGGCTCTTGCGGAAGAAGATAGCTGAGTACTCCCCATCTTCCTTCCCATCCTCACGAGCCACGCCGACAGTCTCATAGTCCTTGAGTTCCTGCTTCATATACTGGCGCTGATGATGGAGACACTCCTGCGTGCCGATGATGTCGGGATCGGTTGAAAGTATTTCGGCAACAAGCGCCTCCTTTCTGTTGTCCCATCTGTTGACTCCATCGTCCGGTTCGTCATAACGGACATTGGATGTCACCACTGTAAGGTCGAGACCAAGTTTCTCTTCGCCCGGCTTCTGGGCTGACGTCATAAACTGTCCTGCAAACAGAACGGCGATGGCGGCGATAAAGTACTTCTTCATATTCATTTTTCGTAAATATTTTCATCA
This sequence comes from Bacteroidales bacterium, assembly GCA_045617505.1. GTDB lineage: Bacteria > Bacteroidota > Bacteroidia > Bacteroidales > UBA932 > Cacconaster. The sequence continues at coordinate 3,388 of JAZLIS010000008.1, forward strand.
AAATTAGTCAATTATTACAATTATGTCAAACATCCGGTCTGCCTTTACGGAATTGTGCACCAGTGCGGCAATCAACATACGACATAATCTTGCAAGATTCAAGGCTTTGTCCTATCTTTGCCCCGAAACCAAGACGTAATTTTATTTATTGATTGCAGTATTTTATGGGAACGACTGCTATTGTCTCTGCAATCCTGACCCTTCTGGCCGGAATCGGCATATTCCTCGTAGCGTGCCAGATGATGAGCTCCAATCTGGAATCGGCGAGCTCAGCAAAATTGAAAAGCCTTTTTGCCAAGGCATCCAAAAGCAAGCTCCTCGGAGTAGGCATCGGAACGGTCGGGACTGCTGCCATCCAGAGCTCCGGAGCGACAACCGTGATGACGATAGGTTTCGTCAATGCGGGCATCATCTCACTCACTCAGGCGGCCACAATCATCTACGGTGCAAACATCGGAACAACGGTCACGGCTCAGATTGTAGCTCTCGGTATGTTCGGGAGGGACGCTCTCTCCACAACCGTCATCTTCTCGGCTTTCGCCGGAATCGGAGCTGCTCTTATGACCTTCGCCAAGAAGAGCACCACAAAGACTTTCGGGGGCATACTCACAGGATTCGGTATGCTGTTCGTCGGTCTTTCTCTTATGAGCGGTTCGATGGAGGACTTCGCGGCTCTCGAAGGGGTGAAGACTTTCCTTGCAAAAATCAGCAATCCGTTGCTGCTTGTCCTTATTGGGACGCTCCTTACAGCTATTATACAGAGTTCTTCGGTTATGACCTCCATCGCTCTGGCAATGTGCGTCACAGGTCTTATCTCCCTTGACCAGGGCATCTTTCTCACGATGGGTTCCAACATCGGTTCCTGCGTGGTTGCCATCATCGCCGGCGTGACAAGCGGGACCAATGCCCGCAGGACAGCTCTGATTCACCTGCTGTTCAACTGCTCCGGCGTGATTGTCTTCCTGACAATCGGTTGGTTGCTGATTGCCTTGAGCGGAAACGCCTACGGCTTCGGAGCTATGTTCGAGCGGATGTTCCCAGGTGCCCCGCAGACTCAGCTTGCAATGTTCCACACCTTCTTCAACGTACTCACGGTTCTGCTGATGCTGCCGCTCACCGAGGCTCTTGTAGGTTTTGTCAGGAGGATAGTCAAAGAGAAGGCGACACAGGAAGAGACGTTGCATCTCCATTTCGTCGATGACAATATGCTCAAGACTCCGCCTATCGCAGTGGAGCAGACCAAGCGTGAGATTTTCAGGATGGCGGAGCTCTCCGTGGAAAACTTCGACCGCTCCATTTCAATCATCACGACGATGGATTTCTCCGAACGGGAGACTTTCAACCGCACGGAGTCCGAAATCAACTTCATCAACAGGACTCTTGTGGATTTCGTGGTAAAGCTGTCGGACCGCAGAGGACTGAGTTCTCACGACAAGCTCTATCTCTCCACCGTCTATAGGACTGTCAGGGATATCGAGCGAATCGGTGACTACGCGGAAAATATTACGGAATACGCAGACGCCTTGAACGAGGCGGGTGACTCCTTCTCCGACGAGGCCCTCTATGAGGTCAGCCAGCTGAAGATTCTTGTCCACTCCCTGTATGACAAGGCTATGGCCGCCTACGGCTCTGAAAGTCTTGAACAGCTGGAAGAAGCCAATGCCATTGAGGAGCAGATTGACGATTTCACCAAGGGTATGGAAGAGAGCCATATCGAAAGAATGGGCAGAGGTATCTGCAACGCCATCACCGGCTCTCTCTATATGGAACTCTCCTCCGACACGGAGCGTATCGCCGACCACCTCATAAACGTGGCCAAGACAATCCGAAGTCTCCGGGAAGCTTAAATTTTGGGATAGACCTGCTTGCCCTCAAAGTACGTGGCGGTTGTCTTTGCGGTATGAATCTGCATCACAGGGCAGGTGAGGACGTCCTTGTCAACGAGGATGAAGTCCGCATATTTGCCGGTGGTGATACTGCCACGCTCATTTTCGATAAACATCTGCCTTGCAACATTGATCGTCAGTGCAGTAAGCGCCTGCTCGCGGTTCAGGAGTTCCTCAACCCACCAGTAATACTCCTGAGTGGCATCCAACAAACCTGTAACTGCAATTTCCATAATGCCGAACGGGTCGTCCGGACTGCCGGACAAGGCAGGGAAATCGGTGTGGGAAGAGACATTGATGCCGAAATTGAAGAATGACTGCATAGGATATGACTCGAATTCCATTCCGACAGGTACCATACCTTCCAGCCACATATAATATGGGGCCAGATAGTGGAGATGGTGCCAGTGCATACCGCTTACGGCATAGATGTTATGCTCTGCCATACGCTGCCAGTCGGCGGGCATCACGTTGCGGACGTGAACGACTGTATTGCGCATCTCGTCCTTCCCACCGTTGACAAAGGCATTCACGCAGAGATTGACGGCTTTGTTGCCCATCGTATGTATATGCAGTGTCTGGCCTTTCGCATTTGCCTTGCTTGTGATTCCCGTCACCTCACTCTCTTCCCAGTTGACCAGACCCTGATGCTCAGGTTGGCTCTCAGTCGCAGGATACAGCGGTTCGACATATCCGGTACCGCCTTCAACGGTTCCGTCTATGAACAACTTGATCCACCGGGGCAGGACGTGTTTGGAAGCATATTTGCTGCCGACTTCGACCGCCTTGTCTATGGCAACGGACAAAGTATCGGACGCCCAACTCTCAATCTCGTGGCTCAAACCAGCAATGAAGTGAAGCCTGCCGAGGGTATCCAGCTGCTGGGCAGCCTTGTAGAAATTGTCGTTGAAGAAATAATTGCTCCACCCGTCCATATACATCGTGTAGCCCCTGCTCAACAGATGTTCCTGAATCTGACTGATGTTCAGGGTCGCCACGTCAACGGTGTAAAGATTGTCATTATCCAGAGTGGAACGTACGTATGTACCGGCCTGCTCCTTGACAAAACCGTTGGGAATACCGGCTGAATCGACCATAATCTCGCCGCCCCTGATATCAGTACCCTTCTTGAGAGCCTTTCCGTCTGCACTGAGGATTCCGGCCTTCACAAGGCAGATGGTATTGGCAAGGCCCTTGTGTCCCTCCTCATCCGCAAAGTATATCGGGATATCGTTGCAGATTGAATCAAGTTGCTGGCGAGTAGGCATCTGGTCCTTGAAGACAAGATAATTCCATCCGAAACCGAAAATCGCTGAACTTCCGTTCTCCCTGGCCTTTGCCGTTGCTGCAGGAACAATTTCCTTCAGGAAATCATCCACAGTGGCCTTATTGCTGACCATCGTACCCACAGTCTTGAAGCCATAGCCTGTCATATAGTGAGCATGACCGTCGCCACAGGAGGGCATCACAAGCCCCTTGTCCGAATAATCCAGAACATGGGTTTTACCCTCTTCCACAAATGCGGCTGCACCTTCCCTGCCGCCGACATATACATACTTGCCATCTTTCACTGCAAATGCCTCGACAATCTCACAGTTGTCGGAAGTGAAAATTTTGCCATAGACCACAAGGTCTGCGCTTGTCTTTTCAGGAGAAACGGTTGTCGATGTGACGTGGCTGTTGCCGGAGTTGTCAACCAAAGCCACGGTCAGAACCGCATCGGTAAGGAATCCGGCAGGTGCCTGAAGAATGACAACCGCGGGATTTGCAGCAACAGCCCCGTCCTGACCGAACTGAGGATTGAGAACTTTGATTTTCCATGCCGATTCTGACGAGCCTTTTGTCGCTACTGCCGTCTCAGTGCCGAAATTGCTCGCAATTTCCGCCTTGATTGCGGCATAGGAATCCTTTGTGACCGAAGATGCAAGAATCAGCTTCACCGTATCTCCGGCCGCCACAATCTGCTTCTCGTAAGTTTCGAAACGGATTAACGAATCCACTGAAGCCACCTGCTCCTGAAGATTGCTGATATCCTGCCTGATCTGTGTATCATCATACTTTTGGCAAGATACTGCACACAGCAGAACCGCCAGTGAAAAGAAAAAACGTCTCATAATAGTATTCTGTCTATTTTAAGTTATTACTGAAATTTGTCTCGAAGTTACGGAATATTTCCAGAATTCCAATTATCACAGCCTCCTCCTCAGTATCTATCTATGAATCAGTTACTACATCACCCAGGTGTTCATTATCTCCGCGGGGGAGCGGCGGCGGAGAAGAAGTTCCTTCATCCCGTCCATCGCGGGGGTGACGTGGTTGAAATAGTCCTTCAGACCTTCGCACAGGACGTTACGTCCATTGACGCGGTGCTCGGGGCACTCTCCGTGGCAGGCGAAAAAGTATCGGCACTCCCGGCACTCCTTGGGAAGGGAAGCAATTTTCGACTTGGTAAACGACACCCTGCCGGAAGAATCGAAAAGTTCTTTCAGGCTGTTTTCCCGGATGTTTCCCAAAAGCAGGCCGGACTTCACGAAATGGTCGCAGGAATAGACATCTCCGTTGCGCTCCACCACAAGGGAGTCATTGCACACATCATTCACCGTGCAGACTCCGGGGGTGACACCGTACCACCCCGCAAGGGTGGCATCGAACATCTGCACGAAATATTCCCCCACGTCACGGCTCACCCATTCGTCAAATATATCGGTGAGGAACCTGCCGTAGCCCTTCGCCGACACGGCCCAGGGCAGCCGACGGTCCGCTGCGGGAAGAAACTGGAGGAACCGGCTGCCGAGAGTGTCCCGGAAGAAGCGGTAAATCTCGACTCCCCTGCCCTCGCTCAGGCTGCTCACAACGCTGAGTGTATTGAACTCCACCTTGTGACGTCTGAACAGTCCGATGGCCCTGACTGCGGCATCGAACGAAGAGTCTCCGGAATGAACCTTGCGGAACTTGTCGTGGATATCCTTCGGACCGTCTATCGAAATTCCTATCAGGAACTCATTGTCTCGGAAGAAGCGGCACCAGTTGTCATCCACCAGCAGTCCGTTGGTCTGCAACGAGTTGTCGATTCTCTTTCCGTCCGCATATTTCTTCTGCAACCGTACGGCCTTTCGGAAGAACGGCAGGCCCGCCAGCAGCGGCTCACCGCCGTGCCAGCAGAAACTGACCGCATCCCCTTCGCAGGCCTCGAAAGTCTGCCTTATGCAGGCCTCAAGGAGGCCGTCATCCATAACTCCGCCGTCACCCTGATAGAGAGCCGCGGTCGGAAGATAGTAGCAATAGGCGCATCCGTGGTTGCAGAGGCTTCCCACGGGCTTTACCATCACCCCGGTCATTTCCGGGACATATTGAAATGCAGAATGCCTCCGTCTATCAGCTCTTCGTGCGTTATGAAAGGCTCCTTGAGACGCCTGCCTCCCAATCTGACTTTGGAAGCGGTGAAGCAATCGCCTGAATTGCCCGGGGCTTCGATATGGAAGTCCCCACCGGGCAGATGCAGCGTTGCCTTCTTGAAGAGAGGAATTCCGAGCGCGTACTGGCAGGATGCCGGGCAGACAGGATAAAAGCCCAGAGCGGAGAATACATACCAGGCGCTCGTCTGGCCGTTGTCCTCATCCCCGCAATATCCGTCGGGGGCGGCGCTGTAGAATTTCTCCATAACCTCGCGTACACGCTGCTGTGTCTTTTCGGGGCGGTCGCACCAGTCATACAGATAGAGCATGTGCTGAATCGGCTGGTTGCCGTGAGCGTAATTGCCCATGTTCATTATCTGCATCTCCCTGATTTCGTGAATTATACCTCCGTAATAACTGTCATCGTAGTCGGGCGGCATATTGAAGACTCCGTCAAGCGCCGCCTCAAACTGCGTCTTGCCTCCCATCAATTCCACAAGACCGGGAATGTCGTGGAACACCGACCAGGTGTAATGGAGGGAGTTGCCCTCAGTGAAATCACCGCCCCATTTCAAGGGATTGAAATTGTCGGGGAAAGAACCGTCCTCATTGCGTCCTGACATAAGAGGCCAATCCTTGCGGAACAGGTTGCGATAGTTCTGCGCGGCTTTTTCGTAAGGGGCAATCTCCGCCTCGGATTTTCCGAGAGCCTTGCCGAGGGTGTATATGCACCAGTCGTTGTATGCATATTCCAGGGTGCGTGCGGCACTCTCACGGATGCCGACATTGCAGGGCACGAAGCCAAGGGAATCATAATACTGCCATCCAAGACGGCCGGTGGAGGATATCTCCGGATGTACACTGTGGGCCCCGTGAGTCACTGCTTCCCACAGAGTTTCGATGTCGTACCCCCTCAACCCCTTGAGGTAGGCCTCGGCGACGACAGAGGCTGAATTGTTGCCCACCATACACTGCCTGTGACCGGGACTTGCCCATTCGGGCAGGAATCCGCTTTCAAGATAGGTGTTGACAAGGCCCTCCTGTATTCTGGCGGCCTGCTCCGGATAGATAAGATTGACAAGTGCGAAGAGGCATCGGAAAGTATCCCAGAAACCGGTGTCACCGAAGAGATAGCCGTCGTGAATCTCTCCGTCAAAGGGGCTGTAGTGCACCCTCTTCCCCTCGGGAGTCACCTCGCTGAGGTCTCTCGGGAAAAGGACGGAACGGTAGAGGCAGGAGTAGAATGTCCTCAGGTGGTCTATGTCGGTATCTTCAATCTCAACGTGGGAAAGGACTTCGTTCCAGCGGCTGCGGCCCGCTTCCCTGAGTCTGTCGAAGTTGCCGTCGCCCAGTTCGGCAAGGTTGAAAACCGCCTGCTCCTCACTTATGAATGAGGCTGCAACTTTCAGATTCACCTGACTGCCTTTTGAAGTCGGGAAGGAGATGAGAAGTTTGTCCTTCTCCACCGCAGTTGCCTCGATCGTGAAATCAGTGTCGATGTCAATGACGAACCAGAGTCTGAAATTTTCTGTCACGCCGCCGTGGTTGTTCGTGGTCGAGCCGATAATCCTGCCCTTGTCGACGCGGAAAGTGGCATTGGCTGCATCGAACGCATCTATCACAAGATAGGATGAGTCCCTTTCGGGATATGTGATGCGGAATGCGGCGGCCCTTTCCGTCGGTGTCAGTTCGAGATATGTATCGTGGTCCGCAAGATAGACTCCGTAATAGTAAGGTGTCGCCGTTTCGGCCTTGTGTGAGAACCAGCTGGCTCTGGCAGCACCGTCCGTCACAGGGCCGGTCGTCACGGGCATTATGCTGAACTGTCCGTAGTCGTTGATCCAGGGGCTGGGCTGATGCGTCATCTTGAAGCCCTGAATCTTATCATCGGTGTAGACATATGCCCAGCCGTCGCCCAGTTTTCTTGTGTGAGGAGTCCAGAAGTGTGTACCCCAGGGCAGGGCCACTGCGGGATAGGTGTTTCCCGTGGAGAGTTGATACTTCGAAAGTGTCCCCACTAAAGTGCTGACATAGTCAACGGGGTCGGAGGTTTGTGCTTTTTCGCTGGTGCAGGCCGCTGTGCAAAGCAGCATTGCCATAATGACGGACAGACGCTTCATATTATTTGATGATGTTCGTTTCTTTGGTGAATTTGATGATTTCGGGGAGGTAGCCGAAAGCGAGGCCGGTGACGGTGTCGGCGCAGCCGTAATAGACTGCCACCTTTCCTGTCTCCTTCTCATAGAGGGCGGCGCAAGGGAATGTGACGTTGGGAACGTCTCCGGTACACTCGTAAATCTCGCGCGGCGATATCAGATAGGCTCCGCTGCGGGCCGTGACCTTCCAGGGCTGATCAAGGTCGAGCAGGGCCGAGCCGAAAGCATAGACATATCCGTTGCAGGAGCGCAGCACACCGTGATATATCAGCAGCCACCCCTCCGGAGTCTCGATTGGAATCGGACCGGCACCGATTTTCATACACTGCCAGGCGCTCACCTCGAAAGGTGCGGGAGACATCACGTGACGGTGACGGCCCCAATATTCGAGGTCGGGAGATTCCGAGTAGAAGATATCCCCGAATGCGGTGTGCCCCGTATCACTGGGACGGGAGAGCATCGCATACTTGCCGTTTATCTTGCGCGGAAACATCACCCCGTTCCTGTTGTATGGCAGGAATGCGTTCTCCAACTGGTGGAAAACTTCGAAATCCTCCGTCCAGGCCACACCGATTGTCGGGCCGTGATAGCCGTTACACCAGGTGACGTAATATCTGTCATCTATCTTGCAGACCCTCGGGTCATACCCATACACCCACTCGGCCACTTCGGGGTCGGCACCCACGAGTTTTATGTCCTCTTCGCTGATGTCCCATTTGAAACCATCAACTGAGAATCCGACGTGAATCCTCATCCGGCGGTTCGTGTCATCGCAGCGGAAAACCCCCGCAAAGTGGTATTTCCCCTTCTCGAAAGGGACGACGGCGGAGTTGAATATCGAATTTGAGGTGGAAAGCAGGTTTCTGGGAATCACCGGATTGCCGGAATATCTCCAGAGAACTTCATTGGACCCTTCGGGGCGGTCCTCCCACGGAATATTAATAGCCATAATCGTGTTCATCAAGATATTTCTTCAATCGTTCGAGCCCGGCATCATCCGGTCCGTCAAAGATTGATACGCCGGCGGCACCGTTCTGATATGCTGCATCGAGAGCCTTTTCAAAATCATCACCCTTTTTCAGGTCAGGATACATTATTCCCGCATAAATCAGAGCCTTGCCTCCGACAGCCTTCACGCTCTCGGCGACAGAACGGCCGATCCATTCCGGACCTTCATTGTAGAATCCGTTGTATATCATCGGGAAATAAGCGGGCAGAGGCCAGTTGCCCCAATCCTGACGCACCATCTTGACAGCCATCGAAGGGCCGGGGAATACCGCTGCGGAGAGGAACTTTCCGTCGGCGGCCAGAGTCTCGTAAATCTTCGTCACCACACGAGTGATTGCATCGAGTCGGAAATTGAGCCAGGACTGATTCTGGGCGGGATACTGCTCCAGCAGAGGGTCGCGGCCAGTCTGTTTCTTGAACTCCTCGCGGCACAGGTCGCAGTAGCAGAAGTCATACTCGGGAAGTTCGCTGCTCTGATCGATTCCGTAGTTGCTCCAGAGAGAGGTCGGAAGGACTACATCCGGGAAGCGGACATAATCAAGCTGCATTCCGTCAACGTATTTCAGGTTGGCGCATCTGAGGTAGTCGGCGGCGATTGTGTCGGCAACTTCCGGGTGTGTCGGGCAGAGGAACCTGTAATAATCCACGTAAGGCGGGTTGTCGTATGTGGATTTGCCGCTGCGGCTCACTGCGCCCCATTCGGGGTGCTTCTCCAGAAGATCCCTCCTGTTCATCGTCCAGAGCCAGTAATGGGCTTCCAGGCCGGCCTCCTTGCAGAGACGATAGACCCTCTCGTCATATCCCTCGAAGAGGATGCCGCTGATGCCACATTCGTGGGCTTTCTTGAAATGAGCCGCATACTGCTCATCGCTCCACTTCTCCTTGATGCGCTCCCACATCCAGTTCTTGACAACCTTTGCCGGCGGAATAGAAGGAATCACGTTCCCGTCGCAGAAACGCAGATAGCCCCACTTGGCAGGAATATGCATATCGACCTTACCGGTGGGAGACCATACCCAGTTCTCTTCCGGACCGCCCTTTGCGAGCCACTCCACGCGGGAGAAGTTGATTCTCCACACCTTGCTGGCGCGGGGGTCCTTGAAATCACGCTGAAGCGCGGCGAACGGGATTGCCATCTCCACATACCAGGCCTTGTCGGTATCCTTCGGGTTGTTGAGAGTACCGTCATAACTGACCGCAAGTTGTAGTCCCTTGCAGTCCCAGGGCATTATAAAGACTCCCCCTTCGCTGTAGGGCTTGTCCATCAGAAGGTCCATAATCGTCCCGAGGGCATTGTTCTCTATCTCGTAGTAGAGTTTGCCGTCGCTATATGGATCGATAAAGACCTCAAAATCATTGTTTTTCCAGATTATGTCGTCCCTTTTCGTGATGTCTCC
>JAZLIS010000009.1:0-4917 GCA_045617505.1 Bacteroidales bacterium
GTGACCTCGGGTTTTGTAATGCATTGATTATAAGTATTGAAGCTACTTATAAAGTTACAAAATTTTGAGGTCTTTTGCAAGTTTAATTAATTGATATTCAATAATATACAGCGATTTTTTCAAAAATTGTCATGTGCTAAAGCAAATAAATTATTCATTTGCGATGTTTATTCCCGGTAGCCCTGAAGCAATTCAAGCTATCGGGTTTCGTTTTTGCGAAGACTGCTGGAATCGAACCAGCGAAGCCGTAGCGGCAGCTTGAAGTTATCGCGCTAAGATGCGGTTTTTCGTGACTCGGGCAACGTCCTGCGGTTCAGGTTGTCCCGGTCAGGGCCGGGTGTTCCGTTGAATGTCGTACACGCACTCCGCAATCTTTTCGAGCCATCTTGCATCCATCTCATCGAAAGTGCCGGTTTCCCGGCTGTCAATGTCCAGAACCGCTGTGATCTGACCGCGGTTTCTCACCGGAACCACGATCTCGCTGCGGGATTCGCTGGAGCAGGCGATGTGACCCGGAAATAACTCGACATCAGGCACTACGACCGTGCGGTCTTCAGCCCAGGATGTTCCGCATACACCTTTCCCTCGGCGTATTCTTGTGCAGGCGACTGGACCCTGGAAGGGGCCCAGAATCAGTTCTTCGCCGCACACCCGGTAGAAGCCGGTCCACCAGAATCCGAATTCGTGGTGGAGCAGTGCCGCGATGTTGGCCATTCTGGCAATTTCGTCCTCCTCGCCGCTCACCAGAGACACTATTGCGGGGAGCAGTGCCGCGTGTTTTTCTTCCTTTGTCTGCATTGTATATTCTCCTTTACTTCTCGCCGTCAATCCTCAGATGGCCGTTGAAACAAGATGATTCTTTTCATTCCTCGAAGATAGCAAAAGTGCATAATTTTTCCTAAATTTGAACGATATGAAACTGAAAACATTGCACAACTTGTTGCTGGCGGTCGCCCTGTTTGCGGCCATTTCATCCTGCACTTCCAAATCCGGCAAGGAGCCGGAATTCACCGGGTATCTTTTTGCCCATATGACGCACGACAATTATGGGCGGCTCTATTATTCCCTTTCGAGGGACGGGAAGGAGTGGCAGTCTCTCAATGGGGGAGAGATTGTACTTGACGGATATCTGGGCCATCCCAACATAGTCCGTGGGGATGCCTGTGGCCCGACCGATGATTTCTCCACCGGGGAATGTTTCTATATGATGGGAGTTTCCACTTCGGGACATCTGCGCCACCCGATAATATGGTACAGCTGCGACCTTGTCCAGTGGCACCACAAGGATCTGAGCCGTGACATATTCGACGTGTCGGAATATGACTACGTCAACGAAGATGTCTATCTCGGCGCCCCGAAGATATTCTACGACAAGGACAATGCACGATATATCGTCACCTGGCATGCATTCGACCCCAAGGTGCCGAAGGGCGACCCTCTTTGGGAATCAATGCGGACCTTCTATTTCCTGACATCCGACTGGGAGCATTTCACCAAACCCCGCCGGCTTTTTGAATTCGATGGCGGGGATGCCTCGATGGCTACGATTGACGTGATTCTCAACAAGGAAAACGGCAGATACTACGCATTGATAAAAGATGAGCGCTGGCCCGAAACCGTGCCTACTGGGAAAACCATCAGAATAGCCTCTTCCGACTCTCTTACAGGACCGTATTCCAACCCCGGACCGTCGATTACAGGTGCCTGGGAGGAGGCTCCCGTGGCAGTCAGGAAGAACGACGGAAGCGGATGGCTTCTCTTCACGGAAAGATACCTTATACCCGAATACTGTTCTTATGAGGCCGGAAGTTTTGACTCTCCCGAGTGGACCCCGGTTGAAATCGCCGCTCCGCATCAGGGGCGCCACGGCTGCGTGATACCCATAACGGAAGAGGAGTATCAGGCATTGTCAATACTATGAAAAGGAATCCGTCGATAAGGTGTTTCGTCAGAGTGACCGGTGTCGTGCTCTCTTCCGTGCCCCCGCTACTCAGTTCCTGCACCACCTCGAATTGTCCGAAAGAAGGTGATGATGGCCGCAATCCTCTGAACATCGTCTTCATAATGTGCGACGACCATTCCTATCAGACAATCAGTTCATACGACGACCGTTTCATCAATACGCCCAATATTGACAGGCTCGGCAGAGAAGGGGCCCGGTTCACTAACAGTTTCGTCGCAAACTCCCTCAGCGGTCCCTCGCGGGCCTGCCTTCTGACCGGAAAACATTCCCACAAGAACGGCTTCACCAACAACGAGCACGGAGTCTTCGACGGCTCTCAGCAGACTGTCCAGCAGCTCCTCCGTGAGAACGGCTACTCGACCGCAATGGTGGGCAAGTGGCATCTTGTCAGCGAACCGACAGGCTTCGACTACTGGAATATCCTCACCGGGCAGGGGGATTATTACAACCCGGTATTCATAGACAACGGAGAGCGGAAGGTGATGCGGGGATACTGTACGAACATTACGACCGACATAGCCTTGGAGTGGCTTGAAAGTGGGCGCGACACGACAAAGCCTTTCTGCCTCTTCCTTCACCATAAATCTCCCCACAGGACCTGGATGCCCGACCTTTGTGACCTGGGGATGTATGATGACGTGACCTATCCTCTTCCTGAAAATTTCTATGACGATTACCAGGGGCGGCAGGCGGCGGCCCTTCAGGAGATGAGCATAATCAAGGATATGAACCTTGTCTATGACCTGAAGATGGCGGACAGGGAAGGGGAGATTCACACCCCTGAAAATAAGGAACTTGAGTCATACGGAAGGGGGATGTATCTTCAGCCTGAAGACGGCTCGTTCCGTCCTGGCCGTATGGATACGGCGCAGCAGGAGGTCTGGGATGCATATTATCAACCTCTGATACAGAAGTTCAAGGAGGACAGTCTGACAGGGGATGCTCTCTCCGAATGGAAATACCAGCGATATATGCACGATTACTGCAGTGTGATACACTCGATTGACCGGAATGTCGGAAGGGTTTACGATTACCTCGCGAAGCACGGCCTGCTTGAGAACACGGTTGTCATCTATACTTCCGACCAGGGTTTCTTTATGGGTGAGCACGGCTATTTCGACAAGCGTTTTATGTATGAGGAGAGTTTCAGGACTCCGCTGCTCGTCAGGATGCCGGACTGCATCGATACGCCGGCCAGAGGTGAAGATATTGAGGGCTTCGTGCAGAACATCGACCACGCGGCGACATTTCTTGAATTTGCGGGTGCTGAGATACCCTCGGACATTCAGGGAGAAAGTTATGCCGGATTGCTGCGGGGCGAAAAGCCATCGCACAGGCCGCTCTACTACCACTATTACGAATATCCGGCCGAGCATTGCGTCAGACGCCATTACGGCATCAGGACGGAGAGGTACTCCCTTATGCATTTCTACAACGACATAGACGAGTGGGAATTGTTCGACCTGAAGAAGGACCCTCAGCAGATGCACAACATCTACGGCAAGCCGGGGACGCGGCATATTACCCGGAAACTGAAGAAGGAACTGGAACGGCTCCAGGAGCGGTACGACGACCCTGTTGCAAAATAATCGGAATGGCGGGTGGATCTCCCTTTCAGCGGAGAAGCCTCCCATTCGCACGGCTACAAATGCATCGGATGGAAGTATCCGCAGAATTCCGTCGGCTGGTACAGGAAGCATCTGACCCTTCCTGCGGAGGATGCCGGAAAACAGATTTTCATCGAGTTCGAGGGCATTTTCCGTGACAGCGAGATTTTCTGCAACGGCTTCTTCATCGGAGGGGAGAGAAGCGGTTATGCCTCACGTACATACGATATTACCGATTATGTCAATTTCGGCGGTGACAATGTCATCACGGTCCGTTGCGATGCTACGGTGGAGGAGGGATGGTTTTATGAGGGAGCGGGAATCTACCGCAACGTATATCTGAAAAAGAGCGGCCCCGCAGCCGTGAAGCCCTATTCGGTCGTGCTTCGCGACGGCAAGGTATCTCTGGAGTATGCGATGGCGACCGGTGCGGATGCAAGGGAGGTGACGGAGAAAGTCGCTTTTTATGATGCTCAGGGAAAGCAGGTGAAGAAGATGACTCATAAATGGAGCGTGGAGGACCCTTATAGCATTCTATGCAACTTGGTGCAAAATAGTTGGTGGTGCAAATAGAAAAATTAAATCGCTAATTAACTGATTTTTCGTTAATTAGCGATTTTTGAGAGTGACTCCTACAGGGACGGGATCCTATTGTAATTGGCTTGGTTTTATCGGAAAATACTGTAAGGGATTCAAGTGTATAATGAGTTGAATATCTTTTGCTTACGTTTGGGCTTGGCTGATTTTTGTCAAGTATTTTTCGGGACTTTCCAGTAAAGATATATCCGAGAAATGTTTGCCAAATGTTAGTCAAACTTTCTTTATATCACTGCTGCTGCGACCCAAGAGCCAATTGCCTTTATGCCTTCAATTGATGCTGCGACCATAATATCTTTTACCGGAGAGTGCCAGAACTCTTCACCCTTCAATAATTTGGTTTCGTCATTAATAGCATCCAAATCTTTTAGTTTGTTTAGGACCTCATCTACTTGATAATTTGGGACGAGTAGGGTTATTATTGATACAATTGCATTTTGGTCCAAAGATACTATATCAGTATTGAATGATGTGTCTGCAAAATAGTCATGATCGCGAAGGTAGGCATTAAGAGCAACCCTTAAATATTTATCCTCGATTGCGAATTTTATAGACTTGTTGTTTTGGCTGAAATATGCGCGTGTCAAGCATTCGCCAATGGATTTTCTCAATGTGAATTTTACAACCATTTGTATAATTAATGCTCCAAGGCCTCTGTCCGTTGCTTGCGAGGCCGTCCGCGTCGCTTGGATTCCACCTTTCGGGTCCGATATTTGGGGGAGCAACCTTCCGGGATTTCAACGCCGAAGG
>JAZLIS010000010.1:0-7811 GCA_045617505.1 Bacteroidales bacterium
GATGGAAGGAGACCTGTTTGAGGAACTTTTCGCCGCGGCGGACATCAAATCCCTCAATGCGTCGGACAAGGACACATACCTGAAATCGGTTATGAACGAATTCGAATACATAGAAACACTCAAGGACTACCGCGAGGAAGGACTCAAACAAGGCCGGAGAGAAGGAAAAGCAGAAACTGCTATGGCCATGCTCGCAAACGGCCTCGACATCGCTCTGGTATCCAAATGCACCGGCCTGTCCGAACAGCAGATTCAGGAGTTGCAAAAACCGTAGAGAAATCACAAAAAGATTGAAAAGAAGAGGGACATCCCCACGATGCCCCTCTTCTTCTTTTTGCGCAAAACGCGAGTCACTCGCGTCCGCGGCAACTCAATAACTTCAGGGCCCTCACCAGTCCCGTAGGGATAGATGATTCACGTTCATTTATGGTTGATTGCTTCGACAGGGTCGAGGTGGGCGGCGTGTAGGGCGGGAGCGACTCCTGCGAAAAGGCCCGTCAACATAGAAACCACCAATCCTGTCAGAAGATTGGAGAAACTCATCTTCAGAGATATTGTCTCCGAAGGAACTGTCAGGGTCAGCAACCATACAAGAAGAATCCCCATCGCGCCTCCGCAGGAGGAAAGGGCCACTGATTCACGAAGGTACTCAAAGACAATATCCCTGCGGGCAGCCCCTACGGCACGTTGCATCCCAATCTGAGGAATTCTCTCCTCGACGTTGACAAACTCTATGTTAGCTATGCCGAAGCAGCCTACAAGCAGGGAAAACAGACCTACAATCCAGCCCAGCCGGTTGAGCATTCTGAACAGGTCGTCCAACTCATCAATGATGAAGGAAAGGGTGTTGATTGAAAAATTGTCCTTGTCTCCGGGCCGCAGCCTGCGGACCTGCCGCATCAGAATCCGAATTTCATCCCGATCAGCGCCGGAAACAGCTATCGAGGTTCGGGACTTAGAAGGGAGAGAGGGGAGCCGGTCATAACACCGAAGTGGGATTATGCAGGAATGATCTACATCTACCGTACTCACCATATCCGAACCGGTCTCCCTGAACACCCCGATGACCCTTACTCCTCGACCTCCAACCTTAATGATTTTCCCCACGACAGATTCAATAGCGTTGTCGGGGAACAGCGATTCAGCCCTCTTCGAGCCTAAAATGGCTACATCGGCGCCACGTTCCATCTCCAGAGGAGAGAATAGACGTCCGCATTCCAGAGTCTCCTTGATGACCATCCTCCAATCCCCTTCCACACCGACTGCCCCGTCAGACTGCCGCGTGCAGGAAATATTGCCGAACCGGGAGAGATGGCTCCGCAGGAACTCGTACTCAGTGTATTCCACCGGAGGACGGGAGATATATTCCCACCACCGGAAGATACCGTCTTCGTTCAGATCCGGCTCCAAAGGCTGGCTCTCCACGAAAAGGATGTCCGTGCCGTACTCTTCAAAACTTTCGCGGATGGTCGAGTGAAGGGAATCGACCAGCGTGAATACCGCCACAATGGCAAAAATACCTATGCACACTCCCAGCAGTGAGAGAAACGTGCGAAATCTATCGGCCATTTCATAAAAAGGCCCCCTAAAGTCCCAATTTCTTCTTCAATCCCCGCAGACAGTCGAAAGCGTCAAGCGGAGACATAGTATTTATATCCAAGGATTGGATGATATTCTTTATATCGACCAGCAGAGGGTCGTCAAGTTGATAGAGAGAGAGTTGCAGGCCCTCATTCTTCTGTGGAGGGGGCGTGGGCCCGGAAAGGGGTGCTCCCGCCTCAAGCTGAGCAAGTTTCTTCTCGGCACGATAAACCACATCGCGCGGCATTCCGGCAATCCGGGCCACTTGTATTCCGAAACTGTGTGCAACGCCCCCCTTGCATAGTTTCCTCAGGAAAATCACCTTTCCGTCGGACTCCTTCACGGAGATATTGTAGTTGTGGACTCGCGGGAACTTCTCTTCAAGTTCATTGAGTTCGTGATAGTGGGTTGCGAAAATGGTTTTGGCCCCCTGCCCTTTTTCGTGCAGATACTCGACGATTGCCCAGGCGATGGACATCCCGTCGAAAGTACTTGTACCTCTGCCGATTTCATCGAGGAGAATCAAGGATCTCTGTGACAGGTTGTTGAGAATGGCGGCGGATTCAGTCATCTCCACCATGAAGGTGGATTCGCCTCTTGAGATATTGTCCGAAGCTCCGACCCGGGTGAAAATCTTGTCAACGATACCGATTTCAGCCTTGTCGGCGGGGACGAAACACCCCACCTGCGCCATCAGTACAATAAGTGCAGTCTGGCGCAGGAAAGCGGATTTCCCCGCCATATTCGGACCGGTAAGTATAATAATCTGCTGACGATTGTTGTCAAGAGACAAGTCGTTTGCGATGTATTTCTCCCCCTCCGCCATCCTTTGCTCGATTACAGGATGCCGGCCCTGAGAGATCTCTATGGAGAGGCTGTCCGTGATGACAGGACGGCAGTATCCCCATTCCACCGACAATGTAGCGAAAGAGGCAAGAGTATCCAGTTCTGCAAGGGTCGCGGCATTCCTCTGCAGGGTATGTATCTGCTTCTGAATGGAGGCTACCAATTCACCGTAAATTCCGGTCTCGATGGCCAGAATCTTCTCCTCCGCCCCGAGGATTGTCTCCTCATAATGCTTGAGTTCCTGAGTGATATAGCGTTCTGCCTCCACAAGTGTCTGCTTCCGCACCCATTCGGCGGGCACCCTGTCCTTGTAAAGATTCCTGACTTCGAGATAATATCCGAATACATTGTTGTACCCCACCTTCAGGGATGGGATACCGGTATTTTCCTTTTCTCTCTGCTGTATCTCCAGAAGGGTGTTCTTTCCCCCGGAAAGGGATTCCCGCAGAATGCGAAGTTCTTCATTTACAGAGGATGATATGACTTCGCCCTTGCCGATTGCAGCCGCAGTGTCGGGGAGAATGGTCTCCGTAAGCAGATTGAAGAGGTCAGTGCAGTCATCAAGCTGCCCGGACAACTTTCCGAATGCCTTGATTTTGCCCAGACGCTGCCGGATTTTGGAAGAGTTGTCTAAAGAACGGGCAATCTGCAGAGCCTCTCTGGGGAGCAGTTTGCCTGCAGCGGCTTTGGCCACAATGCGTTCGAGGTCTCCCACCTCCCTCATCTTCTCCTTCACCTCCTCCAGAATGTCCAGATGTTTCACGAATGCCTCCACCACGTCATAGCGGGCATTGATGGTATGTTTGTCCCTCAACGGTCCGGCGAGATACTGCCTCAGTTTCCGAGCTCCCATCGGGGAGGAGCAATGGTCCATTATATCGACCAGAGAAGTTCCGGCGGAACCTGCCAGAGAGTTGAAAATCTCCAGATTGCGGATGGTGAAACTGTCCATCCAGACGAAATCCTCCCCGTCGATTCTCTCAATCCTGCCGATATGACCCAAATCGGTGTGACAGGTCATCTCAAGATAGAATAGAATAGCTCCCGACGCGCTGATACCCAGAGGCATATTTTCTATTCCGAACCCTTTCAGATTCTCTGTTCCGAACTGTTTGCGAAGTTTTATATAGGCCGACTCCGTGACAAAGGGCCATTCGTCGAGAGGGGTGATATATCCCTGATTGCCGAACCTGTCGCGGAATCCTTCGACGAAACTCCTCTCAATAAGAATCTCCTTCGGTGAATATTCACTCAGAAGGACCCCTATATAGTCCAGACTGCCCTGGGCCGCCAAAAAAGTGCCCGTTGAGATATCCAGAAAGGCGACACCCGCCTGATTCTTTTCAAAAGAGCAGGCTGCCAAAAAGTTGTTCTCCTTTGAAGTAAGGATGTTGTCATTATAGGCCACACCCGGAGTGACAAGTTCGGTGACACCCCTTTTGACAATCTTCCTGGTCAGTTTCGGGTCTTCCAGCTGGTCGCATACGGCGACCTTGCAACCTGCGCTGACAAGTTTCGGAAGATATACTTCCAGAGCGTGATAGGGGACACCGGCAAGCTCCGTATATTTCCCTCCTCCGGCAGCCTTGCGGGTGAGAACAATGCCGAGAATCCTGCTTGTCTTGACCGCATCCTCCCCGAAAGTCTCATAAAAATCTCCGACACGGTAAAGAAGCAGGGCATCGGGATAATTGGCCTTTATCTCGAAATATTGCTTGAGCAGCGGCGAAAGTGTCTCCTTGTCCTTCATATCTAGACAAAGTTACTATTTTTTTGGGATTGCAGGTATTATTCTGTTTCAAAACGGTTCCTTAAGGGTTAGAATTACTGGGAGATGGTCCGAGACTCCTCCGTTGTACCGTGGCCCTACGTAGGTCCGCCGGGGTTTATGCCCGAGAAAGGCCTTGTCTTCTTCAAGAAGGAAATCCGGAGCGTAGATTCTCTCTATGACATTGAACCGCAGCAGGGAGGAGGAGACGAAGAAGTGGTCTATCTGTTCCCATTGCCCTTTGTATTTCAGGGTCCCGGGAGGATGAAAGCCGTTTTCGCTCTCCTTCTGCGGACTTTGGCGGACGATGCTCGGAACGTCGATGACAGGCCCGGTGTCATTGAAATCCCCCATTATTATGATGTCTTTTCCGGAGTCCTGCACCAGAATGGAATCGATAAAACGCCGGAGATGCGCCGTAACTGCGTTTCGCCTGTACGAAGTCTGACGTTCGCCCCCGAGCTTTGACGGCCAGTGGTTTACAAATATATGGAGGGTATCCGCTTCCGACAGGGGAGGAGGCCCCTTCAGGATTCCCATAACATAGAGGATGTCCCGCGTGGGGAACTCCTCTGTTCGGAGAGAATCCGTTATGAGGGGGAGGAAAAGGTCCTTCCGGTAGAGGAGGGCCACGTCTATCCCTCTTCTGTCCGGGGATTCCCGGTGGATGAAGCCATAGTCTCCCGCTTCCGCAAGAGGGGAGTTGACTGTCAGTTGGCGAAGGACCATTTTGTTCTCCACTTCGCACAGCCCGATCAGGGCAGGAGGTTCATCATAGATATCCCCTGTGGATAGAATGGTTTTGGCTATGGCGTTTTTCTTTCTGACGAATCTCTGCCAGGTCCAATGGTTCTCCCCCACCGGAGTGAAGATGTCATCCTCCTTTTCCGGGTCGTCGAAAGGGTCGAAGAAGTTCTCCACGTTCCAGAACAATACCGTCAGGGAAAGCACTATGATAGCGAAAGGTTTCATATCCGCAATTTTCGGGAATTTTATTGAAACCTTTCTGTTTCAAACGTTTATATCCGTTTATAAACGGCTAAAAACGTTTATAAACAATGAATTGGAAGTCCAGCCCACTTTTGTCGTCGTGGTAAAGTTCGCTTTTCGACTCTTCTTCCCACTCCGTTTCCAGAATTTCCGGGAAAAATGCATCCGCCGGCTCCACGTTCGTGTGGATTCTTGTTAGATAGACTTTCCCTGCAAGAGGCAGAGTCTGGCGGTACATCATCCCTCCTCCTATGCAGAAGACCTCTTCCTCTGTTCCGGCCGCTTTCAGCGCGGCATCAAGGCTGGGGAAAAATTCGGCACCGGTCGAAAGTTCAGCTTCCGTTGCACTCCGGTCGCTCACCACAAGATTGCGTCTTCCGGGCAATGGCCTGCTGTCGAGGGAAATCCAGGTTCCCAGTCCCATTATCACGGTGTGTCCGGAGGTTACGCTTTTGAAATACTTGAAATCGGCGGAGATATGCCAGGGGATACAACCCTTGTATCCTATGGCCCAGTTGAGAGCCGCCGCTCCTATGAGGCTGAGATTTTTCATAAGCGTCTTATACTGCTACAGGAGCTTTTATTGCCGGCCACGGGTCGTAGCCTGTCAGTTCAAAGTCCTCGTAAACGAAATCGAATATATCTTTCTTTTCAGGATTGATAATCATTTTTGGCAGGGGTCTGGGCTCTCTTGTCAGCTGGAGAGCGACCTGCTCGAAATGATTTGTGTAGATATGCACATCTCCGAAAGTATGTACAAACGTGCCGGGGGTAAGGCCGCAGCACTGGGCCACCATCATCGTGAGAAGCGCGTATGAAGCGATATTGAAAGGGACTCCCAGAAAAGTGTCAGCACTGCGCTGATAAAGCTGACAGCTCAATTTTCCGTCTGCTACGTAGAACTGAAAGAGACTGTGACAGGGGGGAAGAGCCATCTTATCCACTTCTGCGGGATTCCAGGCACTTACAATCAGTCTGCGGCTGTCGGGATTATTACGGATTTGTTCCACGACATTCGCAAGCTGGTCGATGCTCTTTCCGTCCGGAGCGGGCCAACTTCGCCACTGATGCCCATAGACAGGCCCCAGATCACCATTTTCATCCGCCCACTCATCCCAGATGGAAACACCGTTGTCCTTGAGGTATTTGATGTTGGTGTCCCCTGCTATGAACCAGAGCAGTTCGTGGATAATGGAACGCAAATGGACTTTCTTGGTGGTCAGAAGGGGGAATCCCTCTTCCAGATTGAATTTCATCTGGTATCCGAAAACGCTTTTTGTCCCGGTCCCGGTACGATCCGCCTTCAGAACACCTTCGTCCTGAATATAGCGCAGCAAATCAAGATATTGTTTCATACTCACAAATATAGCGGTTTTTATCTATATTTGCCCTGTCATTGCGTAAATGAAAAATCAATCTTCATATGTCCGCCCCAAAAAAGCACTCGGACAGCATTTTCTTACTGACCGGAGAATAGCTCGTTCAATCGTGGATTCCTTGCAGAATGGAGGACAGGTCCTTGAAGTGGGGCCCGGTATGGGGGTTTTGACCCAATATCTCCTTGAGAAAGAGGACGTAATCCTGAAAGCAGTGGAGGTTGATGAAGAATCCGTGCAGTATCTTCTGGAACACTATCCCTCTCTGTCCAAGAATCTGTATGAGGCGGATTTTCTCAAACTCCCCCTTGAAAAGCTGTTTGAAGGGGATTTCAATGTAATCGGCAATTTCCCTTACAATATCTCCTCGCAGATTTTCTTTCATATCCTTGAATATCGCCCGAACATCGGACAGGTGGTTTGTATGATTCAGAAGGAGGTGGCGGAAAGGATTGCCGCCGGGCCGGGCTCCAAGACATACGGCATTCTTTCAGTTCTTCTTCAGGCATGGTATGACATTGAATACCTTTTCACTGTCTCCGAAGGGGCGTTTCTTCCCCCTCCCAAAGTCAAGAGCGCGGTCATAAGGCTGAAACGGAACAACCGTACCGAGCTGATGAGCCGTGAAGGCATGATTGTGTCCGATGAAGATTTAAAAAAGGTTGTGAAGACCGCCTTCAACCAGCGTCGCAAGACCTTGCGGAACTCTCTCAAGCCTATTCTGGCCTCATCCGGAGCCGTTCTGCCGGAAACTTACGCCTCCCTCCGCCCCGAACAACTGTCTGTAGAGGATTTTATCAATTTGACCGCATCTCTGTAAATAGTTGCGTAATACGCGAGTGACTCGCGTCCGCGCAAGATCCTGAATACAGAGGCGTGGAGAGGGGGGGTGGGGAAAAGAAGAAGGGCATCGTGGGGATGTCCCTCTTCTTTTCAATCTTTTTGTGATTTCTCTACGGTTTTTGCAACTCCTGAATCTGCTGTTCGGACAGGCCGGTGCATTTGGATACCAGAGCGATGTCGAGGCCGTTTGCGAGCATGGCCAAGGCAGTATCAGCTTTTCCTTTGGCTTCGCCTTCTGCCCTGCCTTTGGCTTCTCCTTCAAGAATACCCATATCCCGGGCATATACAATCTGGTTCCTGGTGTCTCTTTCGGTTCTCATTTCCTTGATGTATTCTATTTGTTCTTCCTTCGGCAGCGATGCTATCTTTCAATAGCTTAAGAGTGTTAACGCAATGGAACGGACACC
>JAZLIS010000011.1:0-7573 GCA_045617505.1 Bacteroidales bacterium
GAGCCGACTTTCTGCGCGATGTAGAAGTTGGCCTGTCCCTTGGGTTCCTCGTGATGGCGGATGTAATAGGTGAGGCCGTTGTCCAGATGCCCTATGCGGACGGCGGGATCAACGGGAATGGGCTGGGACTGCTGTCCGAAAGCCAGTGTGGCGATGAGAATCACCGCGAAAAGAGTGAAAAATCTTTTCATAGACAATTTATTTGATTGTTGACAAAGTTATATAAAAATCTTAATTTTGGATAATTCTTCATTGCAAAAATGATAAATTTTTATTGAAAAACAATAATTTTTACTCAATTTTTATATAACACCCGTTATGAACAAAACATTTGCCATAGTTTTCGCCCTGTTGCTGGCCTGTGTGCCCACATTTGCACAACTCAACGATTCTTTCGGAAAGGAGAGATACCAGAAGGACAACGCTAATCTCGGCCCCCGAGAGGCAGGGGTGGCCAGAGTCATTTTTTATGGAGATTCAATCACTGACGGATGGCCCGGCAAGAGCCCCGATTTCTTTGCGACGCCCGGTTTCATCGGACGTGGAATCAGCGGCCAGACAAGTTATCAGTTCCTTCTCCGTTTCAGGAACGACGTGGTCGAACTGGAGCCTGACATTGTAGTCCTCAACTATGGCACAAATGACATAGCTGAGAACACAGGCGCGTACTGCGAGGAGCAGACATTCCGCAACGTCAAGACGATGTGCGACATAGCAAAGGCCAACGGCATTAAGGTCATCCTCGCTTCGACTCTTCCCCACGGGGGTTTCGGCTGGAATCCGAAGATTACGGATGCAATGGCCAAGGTGCGCAGTCTCAACGCGAAAGTGCAGGAATATGCCTCCGCAAACGGAATCCCTTACGTTGACTGGTTCTCCGCCATGGTATCTTCCGATGGCAGCCGTATGCGCGAAGACCTTTCAGGCGACGGCGTCCACCCCAACCCTGACGGCTATGCCATTATGGAATCTCTTGTACTCCCTGTTATCCGGAAAGAGGTGCCAGCCGGGAGATGATGGAACCCTCCGGGCCGGCGGCGAACCAGTCGGGAAAATTGTCCACCCTGAGATTGGATAGGGAAGTGATGCGGATGACCGGCATAACAGATTCCGGCTACAACTGGATGACTGCAACGTATCCGCCACCGGCTGCCAGATGGACTTTGATGGGCTTTGCGGTATTTGCAGAGACGGTCTTGTGCGTAAGGTCGGTGGCAACCTTGTCGGCTTTCTTTCCGTCGGCCCAGTACTCGATGCCGACAGTTTCCTTGCCGGTGAATCCCAGATCGATGGTCACGTCGCGGGCCACTTCGTTGTTCATCACGCCCAGATACCATTTGTCGCCGCTGCGTTTGGCCAGGATGATGTATTCTCCCGGATATCCCTCAATGAACCGTATGTCG
Organism: Bacteroidales bacterium; assembly: GCA_045617505.1. Classification (GTDB taxonomy): domain Bacteria; phylum Bacteroidota; class Bacteroidia; order Bacteroidales; family UBA932; genus Cacconaster. Next base: position 1,404 of record JAZLIS010000011.1, read on the forward strand.
TCCCATTGGGTGGGGACAACGGAAAGGAAATCGGCTCCGGGTTGGCCGAGCACGTTTGCGGGATGGTCGCAGAATACAGTGTGGGGACTTTCGTATATGACAAATTTTGAGAGTTCCGCGCAGCGGGTGTTCATTATTGAAGCGGGTGAGCCCTGCCTGTGATGCCCCTGAGCCTCATTGATGAAAGCGCCGGGAGTGTAGTCCATCGCTCCGGCAAGCATTCTGGTGAATGCGAGGGTGACGTTGTGGGACGGGGTGATGTTGTCGGACCATTTCGCGTATTCCGCACCCATCACACCCTCTCTCGTGACCTGGTTCGGCCAGGTGCGGTCTATGCCGTCCGGGCGGTATGCTCCGTGGAAGTTGACCATCAGGTGGTGCTCGGCGGCGCATTTGACGATGCGTCTGTACCAGTTAACCATCTCCTGGTCATTCCTGTCCATAAAGTCTATCTTGATGCCCGCCACTCCCCATTTTTCGTATGCGGCGAAGGCCTCCTTGTAAGCATCGTTGCGGTTGACGTCGTTCGAGTATATCCAGACCCATATCTTCACTCCGCGTTCGCGGGCGTAGGAAATAATCTCCTGCATATCAATCTGCGGGGCATCCTCGACGATATCGGCCTCAGGCTGGTTGAAAGGACCGTACCACTGCCAGTCCACCAGCATATAGGGCCATCCTTCCGCTGCCGCAAGGTCGATGTATTCCTTTATCACCGGCATTTCCATCTTCACCTCTCCGCTCCACCAGTGGTCCCACGCGCTGAGGCCGGGCTGAATCCACGAAGGATCTTCAATAGCGCAGGGGGGATTGAGGCTGCGTATCATCTCGGACTCGATGAAGCGGCCCGGATTGTCGGCAACCATAATGACGCGCCAGGGAGTATCCTGCTTCTCGCAGAAACGTGCGGCAACGCCGTCCGCCTCTTCTCCGGGAAGGGGTGCCAGACGGGAGATGATGGAGCCTTCCGAGCCGGCGGCGAACCATCCGGGGAAATTGTCCAGGCAGGCGTCGGAAAGGGCCAGCCAGTTGTCCTTGTCAACCTCGACCAGAAGGGGGAGAAGATCCACCTCCTGAGGAGTCATCTCGGCCACCGGAGTCTTTACGAACTGTGTTTCCTGCGAGCCCGTGAAACTGCTGTCTGCATTGTGGCCAATCCAGGCACAGGACCCTGCGGGAACCCGGTATTCGGTCAGCTCACGGGTAATCTTGCGGTCTCCCGGCCATTCCGAACCGTACAGAGTATATCTGAATGCGGCTCCGTCGTTGTACACGCGCACTGCAACATCCATCCTGCGGCGCTCCTTCGCGCTTTCTCGAAGCCTGAGAACTGTCTCATTATAAGGTAGTTCTATGTGAGAATGCTTGTTTCTGACCACCGGGTCCCAGATGTCGGTATGCTGCGTGATATTGCCGGGGGCTATCAGTTCGAAGCCGTCCGACATCGGCTCCTCGCCCTTGAATTCGAAGCCGAGAGGGGAGCGGTCAATCAGGGTGCGGCCCTTGAATGAGAGGCTGTAACCGAGTGGCCCGTCCGTGCTGACCGTGACGGTGATGCGTGAGTCGGGGGAGGAAACCGTTATGTTTTCCGCCGTGACGGCCTGAGCAAGAAGGCCGAATGTAATGAGAGTTGTCAGAATCTTTTTCATTGGTTATTTGAGTTTTGCAGTTGTAACTCAGAGTGCCGATTTCCTGCGGCGTGGCAAGGAAATCGAAGTCTGCATATACGGAGACTTCGATATTTATTTAAAAAGATAGATTAAAGTTTCAGGGAAAAGAAGTCTGGCAGCACTCTTTTTAATTTTGAAGCTGACGGCGTCTCCGCCTTTCTTCGGTGCTCCTGTTTTCAAGTCAACTTTTGGTCGTCCAAGTAATAGATCAACCGTAATCATGCTCTGCTCCAGTAAAATGTCAAATTGAGGTATGATGGGGTTCTTTGTGTGCTCAATCTTGTTAAACATAAACTGCTCCTGCCCCCTGTCACCGGTTCTTGTATCGACCTCAATCCAGAATGTCTCGTGATGTTTAGTGAAAAGGCATTGATGCAACGTCTGCAAACGCCATACGGCAACGTCTGCAACCTTTTTGAAATCTTCATCGGAGACACGTTTGTCTTCTTCTATTTCCAAAAGATTGTCAGGGTAGTTCATATTCAGCCTCAGGTTTTGAGAGTTCGGTTTGCTGCAATAGAGTGTGTTTCTGTATGACTTGATACCATCGGACATATATCCATACTTGTCCACAATCTCAGTACCGCTCTTCAAATAACTGATATCCCAATCCGGCACCTTGCAAAAGAGATTTTTCTTGATGCTTGGCCGCTGGCTTCTGAAACTCTTTAACTCAATGCCTTTGTAGTCAGGGAGAGGTGAGTCATTCATATCGATTCCGAGCAAAGCCTCAACCTCTCGTCCAATTCCAGTATCAGCATTGACCTTTGTGTCAATCCACATATTCTGGTATTCACGAAGGATAGTGAGTAATTCGCCAGATACGCTGTTCGCCTCGAATGATAGATTGAAAATCAGGTCCTTGATAGGGCTGGATAGTGGAGTTTCAGACTGTTCAATAATGTCAATCCTTGTAAGGTTTATGACATACAGGACATTCGGCTCTGCAGCAATGATTGCATGAATATCATCAGGTTCGGTATAATCCTTCAAACCATAAATCCAAAGCCTTGGATCTCCTTCTTTAGTGACAGGTCTATACAATGAGGTCTGAGTCTTGGTTTGCTTGAAATTGGAAAGTATATACGTTTCAATCGAAACCTTATTTTCAGGTCCCTGTGGCTGAAGCTCGTAGTCATGAACGCCATTCTCCTTGAAATATGTTCTCATAGGAGTTGTAGCATCCAAGATTGATTTCTTGAGCCCGATTGATGTGATCTGAACTTGAGTAAACTTGATACTTTTGTTTACAAGATACTCCATATTTCTTTTCTCGAAAGGAGTAAACGGACGCATATGTATCATAAGACTACTTGATTACTTTTAGAATTGTGTTTCCAATCGCTCTGGCCATAAGTGGTGGAACGGCATTTCCGACCAAAGTATACTGCGGTATTTCGGATTTACGTTTATCCCCACCAGTCTGGCGCTTCCCTTGAAAAACGAAGGTGTCATCAAATGACTGCAATCTTGCCATCTCGCGAACGGTCATTGCGCGAAACTGGGAATAGTGAATGAAGTCATCAGGCATTGTAACAACTGTTGGACTTTGCCCCTTCGGATTAAGCACTGTGTAGTTGCGTTTGTTGGATTCGAGATTCTTTTCCTTGAGTTCGGCTTTACAGGCGTCGTCATATTCACCATGGGAAGCGATAATCTCAAGGCGTTTTTTGACATCATCACCTTGGAAACTGGTTTGATGATTGAACAGTTCCATAGTAACATGTGCCAAGGGGTCATTAAGATCTTCTTCTGTTCTCACGTAGAAGGGCTCGCATTCAAACTCAAAACGGTGGGAGAGTCGGCCGACTCTTGACCACTCATAAAACGGGTGCTGCTCTGCCAGTGATTCAAGTTTGCCGTCAATAGCACGAGCCCTAATAAGAGGGTCAAGTTCCTTGTTTTTCTTGGGTTTGCCGTATTCCGTTCCGGTCTCTCCATTTCCAATGAAGTCCAAATCGTGGATTGCCTCGTATATAGTTACTTTTTCGTTCTCGGTGATAGTCGCAGGAATCTCGGAAATGAGTTCCTGATCATTGCGGCATCCAATAAAAAGCACTCGTTCACGATTCTGAGGAACGCCATAATTGGATGATAAGACAACAATAGGTTTTGCTATCCGATACAATCTGATTGTATCCAAAATTTTATCATATTCTTCAGCACTACCATCCTTCTTGGAATATTTCGCAATCTCCTCAAAACATTCGTCCATTGTCATGGCATAGACGCCAATCATGGACTTTAAGGCTTCTACCTTCTTCTCCTGTCCCTTGAATTCCTTGACGTTATCTATCGCTAGAATAATTTTTGAAATTATGGTGTCATCTTCCATTGACTCAATGAAATCGTTCATCGAGTGGACAAATGCATCGTTATCGATATTGGAAACAGTCTTCTGCTGGATAACGGCTGCTTTGAGACGGTTACGTTCCTCATTATGCTTGAGGAGATCCAAACCGTGACGAATCGTGCTGATTTGTGAATCGGACTTGCTGATGCGGTAATCAATGTTACGTGTCAATTCCTTGAAAAGTTCCTCAAGATGTTGAAAGTATTCATTGATATATGCGCTGGTTTTGCTATCGTCCTCTATTTCAAGATGAGCCTTGCATAGGAAACAGTTGCGCTCAAAAGGTGTGGCCGTCCGTCCCAGCATGGAGTTGAGATAAGCATAGAGTTTTGACACCTTCTTTGTGTCGATGATAGAACGAATCTGACTTATTATCTCGTCTTTGAAATGCCCTTTATCCTTGGTCAGGATACCCTTTACATTCTCCATCACAAAGTATTTCGGGCGAATCAGTTCAATGACTTTCAGGTAATGCTCAAATAGGTTGTCGCGTTTGTCGTATTTGCGGCGTCGGCCGGAAAGACTGAATGACTGGCAGCTTGGACCACCGGTTACAACATCAATCCGGGCATTTCCGATTTTCTTCTTCAGGTCTTTTATGAAAGAATCTGACATAATGTCCTCTGTCAGAAAAGCTGTGTTGAGGCCCAGCTGTTCGTTATATCTTACACGATGGGTGAGTTCGCAGTTTGAGTTTATATCGCTTGCCAGAATGAAGTCATAGTACTTGTCGTCAGTGTAAGCCTGTAGGAAGCCTTCACTGATGCCGCCGGCACCTGCAAACAAATCCAAGAAATTAACCGCTTTCCTACCTTTGAGGAATTCTTTCTTTTGAGCCATTCTATTAAAAACAGGGACTTATATGCCCATATTAGAGGCAAATTTAAGAAATATATGCCGACTATTCTATAGCCCGGGTAAAAAATTATTTAAAATAGTCCCTGTATGCTATTGTGCCGCATATTTGCGCCCTTAAATTTTTGTTGACATCCACGGCATCCCCACGAATGCTTAAAGAATCGCTAAAGCATTTTCCAATCTTTTGATGCCGGGGTAATGAAAAAGCGGAAGCACTTCTGCCACCGCTTAATAATGTCCCTGAAATCAGGCTTGATTTGTCGGATATTGTTTGGGATTCAGAAAAATTCTCTACCTTTGCGTTGAAGAAAAGACCCGTGCAACTCGAAGTGCTAAGTTCCTACTTGGAGGGTTAGTAGTGTTGGCGAGGCTTTTCTATTTTTTCAAGAAAAGTCCTACTCCTATGCGAAGGCTCCAGTTCCACTTGAGCGGTTTATGTAGCATAAGCGGGGCTTTTTCTATTTTCGAATTCGCCGGAGCCGTTTGTTGAATTGGTGCATCACTGATGCACTTTTTTGAATCGCTTGAATTTCAGTGTTTTGAAATTCGCGCGACACTGTCGCACTTTTTTCAACCAATTGATTCTCTGCAATTCGCAATTCGTCCGACACTGTCGGACCAATTCGCCTGATGATATATGAAGCATCACTGCTCCAGCATTTTATTATAGCAGAAACCCGGGATCTACCCGGGAACCACCCACGAACGCTGAGAGAATCATCATTCCACATTTCAATTTCTTGATTTTTTCTCCATTTCCTTGTATTTCCGTTCAAGTTCTTTGCAATATTCCCAGATGTCGTCATAACGTTCCTGATAATTTCTGAGTTGTTCGTGCAGCTGCTCGTTTTCTGCTGTCAGACTTTCTATGTCGTGCGCAGGTTCTGTTTTGGGAATCGGCTCGGCAAAGAATTCTTCTGCAGGTCTTGAATTGATGAAAACCTGTTCGCGGCATTCGTCGTTATTTCTATCGATTGTTATTTGAGTAACGCCTGCCAGGATTTTATCACCGGTGAAGGGATTCTTTATTCCTTCGAATACCAGAAGTGGTTCGCCTTTGAAAATTACCCTGATATCCGCTTCTCCAATTCCCATCAAACGCAGAGTGTTGAGGTTCTTCGGGAGATTGTTCGCTTCCAGAATATAGGACTTTATGAGTTCCAGTTCTTCTTCCGGACTCAGTATGCTTGTTTTGTATTCCATAGGGTTGATTTCCATTGATGTGTTTTTTACTTTTCTATAGTGCCAACTGTGCCAAGGGGGTATAATAAAATACTACCTATACTTTT